>JAUMBJ010000050.1:0-46629 GCA_032115755.1 Saprospiraceae bacterium | reverse complement strand
TATTAACACACAATATTTCCAGGTAGGTACAACAACAGAAACTTACACAGTTAAAGATGCTGCAGGGTTGGTTTCAACATGTAGCTTTGATGTAACCGTGGAAGACGTTCAGGATCCGGTTATTCTGACAGGTACATGTGAGGATATTTCCATTAATTTACCACCTGGAGATTGTTATGCTTCCTATATATATCCAACGGCTTCCTTCACGGATAATTGTAGTGGTGCGTTTGCAACATATTCTATACCATCAGGATCTGATTTTGGAATTGGTCAAACAGTGGTAACGGCAACAATTCAGGATCTTGCAGGAAATTTTGTAACGTGTCAGTTTGTTGTCGAAGTTATTGAGTTTACACCAACAAATTCTACTATGGTATGCAACGGGGAGGTAAATCTTTCTCTGGATAAAAATTGCATGGCATGGTTAAATGCAGATATGTTCCTCGAAGGTGATCATTACAGATGTTACGATTCCTATTGCATCATTATTAAAGATCAGCTTGGAAATATCATAGGTTCTAGTGCCAATAATACCCATTTCTTTGATCTGTCACATGTTGGTAAATCGTTTTATGTAAGTGTTTGTGAATCATGTGATATTCAAAATTCAAATTGCTGCTGGTCATTGGTAAATATTGAAGAAAAACTGATTCCAGAAGTTGAATGTCCGGAAGATATTACAATTCAATGTAATGGAAGCCAGGACCCATCAGCAACAGGTTATCCCGAATTGATGACATGTGAACCAGATATCAGCATTTCTTACATAGATGAATACATTGATGGTGAAGCTTGTAATAATCCACGGGCTATTATCAACAGGTTATGGATCATAAAGGATGAGGCCGGACATGAAGTACAGTGTAATCAAAATATCGTGGTCATGCCATTCAATTTGAATATGGTAGAATTCCCGGATGACCTTGTTTTATCGGAAGCATTGTCTTGTGTTGATGTAGAAGCAGATCCGTCCTTAACTACACCAGCCAATACAGGTTATCCAACAATACAGGGACAGGATCTTTACGGAGAACATTTGTGTGAGTTTAACGTAGGATTTAGAGATGAGGTATTAGATGATGCTAACTGTCTTAATGGATATGAAATCCTGAGACATTGGAGTATCAGAAATGAATGCCAGCCTCTTCAGGAAGGAGTCAATCCAAAGAGACATATCCAAGCCATTAAAGTCAATGATAAGTCAAGCCCTGTATTCAAAAATTGTCCTGATGATATCACCATAAATACTTTGCCATATGCATGTACAGGTCAATATTTACTTGAAAATGTTTCAGAAATGGCGGAAGATGCTTGTGGAGATATAAAGAAGATTCAGGTAAATCTCACAGGTGGATCTGTGTCTAAGCCTTCTAATGGTCAGGACGACTACATGTTGTTTAATATGGAAGTAGGTCACCACAATGTTAGAATCAGGGTATTTGACGCGTGTAAAAATGTAGCTACCTGCAACTTTAACATATATGTAAAAGATGAAACCGCTCCTTATGCTATTGGAGATCAATTACTTACCGTAAGTTTAATACCACTTCCAGATGGAACATCGCAGGCAAGACTGAATGCCATATCTGTGGATGATGGGTCTTATGATAATTGTGGAGAGGTTAAATTTGAAATTAGAAGAGAAGCGGGCTCACCGGCATGTGGGAATGTTTCTAATCAAAACATTAATGTAAACAACAATTGGACCTTTAATAATAATTTCCCGATTATCCATGAAAACGACCATGTAGAGGATACAGATGGAGGTGATTATGTAACTTTCTGCTGCCAAGATTTATTTACTGGTGTCGATATGGATGGTGATGGTAGTATTGATACCGGTTATCACAGAGTATATCTGAGAGTGTGGGATGATGGAGATCAGAATGGAATTTTCGGAAGCGAAGGTGACCAGTTTAATGAAGTTCAGGCTTATGTAAGAGTTGAGAATAAAATTCCACCAATTGTAAGATGCCCAGCCGATGCAACTATAAATTGTGATAGCAATCCGTTTATTTTTGAAACTTTAACCGTCATTCAGAATCAGGATCTTTCCCTGACAGGAATACCACAGGTTGTCAGTCTTTGTGGGGATGCAATATTAAGGGTATTGGATTCAAAATCTATCAATAATTGTGGTATTGGATTTATTACCCGTCGTTTTACAGTCAATCAAGGCTCATATACACATCAGTGTACCCAGAGAATCACCATGGAAATTCCATCAAGCCATACACCATGGTCTGTCTTTGCACCACCAGTCAATGCAGTTGAAGTGGGCTGCAATGGCCCAACCCTTGATGAAATAGCAACTTATGGTCCTACGTGGGTAGGTGGCCCTTGCGATAATATTGGAATAACTCATACAGTGAATACATTCTTTTTTGATGGTCAGTCCTGTAAGAAGTGGTTAGTTGAGTATAGCCTTATTAACTGGTGTAATAATGAACTAAGAGGACCGTATCAAAGGGTATTTGTTCATAAGGATACCATAGCTCCTGTAATACAGCAATGTTCTGACAGACAATTCCAGGCCGGTGAAAATTGCGCTATCCAAAATCTCACCCTCAAGAATATTGCAACAGACAATGTAAGCTGCAATAGTACAGATCAAATTAAATGGGTAGTAACAATAGATATAAATAATGACGGCATTAAAGATTTTGAATGGAGCAGTTATTTGACTCCGGGTGATGATGTGCAGGATGCCATCAATGGTAATATCAACTTGATTTCAGATGACAATGGCAATGGCATTCCTGATATATATGTGGCACCAACTGCTTCAGGATCGGAAGTGTCCATTCAATTGCCTGTTGCTTTACAAGCTTCTATTCAATCCCACCAGATTGACTGGAGGGCAACAGATGGATGCAATAATACATCTGCCTGTCAGCATCAGATTTTTGTGACGGACCAGAAGGCGCCAACTGCAATTTGTAGTTCAATTTCTACCGCATTTATGCGAGATCCTGATGGAAATGGACCTTTGTTATCGATGGTGGAATTGAAAGCTAAATCTTTTGATCAGGGATCTAATGATCAGTGCACCCCTGCTAATCAGCTTTACTTTACATTTGAGCAGATTGCTCCACAGGATGCAAATAAGCTTGTATTTGGTAACCTTATCAATATTAATGTTCCGCATTATTTTGATCGAAGCGGAGGGTTATTAAAATACCCTGCTGACTTGACAGATCCCGCCCAGAGTCAAATAGTACAAAATTATTTGAATGGTACTCCCGCAAGCCCTGGAAATGGCAAGGTTCAACTCTGGAATCCAAATGAGAAAACATCTTCTATGGTATGGACGATATCAGAGCTACCTACAGGAACCGGTGTACTTACTACTACTGCAAGAATGACAGTATGGGATGCATCCCTGAATAAAGAATTTTGCGCTACCAACCTTCGCATTACTTGTCAGGATTGTCCAGGATTTTTATTGGCTGAGTTGTCAGGTTCTGCCCGAACGGTTGCTATGAATGGAGTGAAGAATGTATATGTCATTACGGAAGGCATAAATGTGCCGGAACTTATTACAAATACCCAGACAGATTCAACAGGCTATTTTGCTATAGATGTTCCTAAAGGAGTCTCCTATAAATTATCGGCATTGAAAAATGGTAATTATATGGAAGGTGTAAGTACGCTGGATCTGGTACTCATAAGCCGGCATATGCTGGGAATAGATACCTTTGAAAGTCCATTTAAGGTAATTGCTTCTGATATAGACAATAATAATAAAGTCAATTCTGCAGATCTTGTTATGCTTAGAAAGCTTATTCTGGGACTTGTAGATCAACTGCCTAATCTTCCATGGAGGTTACCTGTAAGACAGCAGAATCTAGATATGTTTGAGCCATTCCCATATCAGGAATATATTATTATTGACTCTTTATCACAGCCAATAGATGACAATCACTTTGTAGCTGTAAAAATTGGAGATGTCAATGGATCTGCAAAGACTGATATCATTGGTGTAACTGCTGAGCCGAGAAATAATCATGCGCTGATATTAAAGATGGAAGATAAGCTGGTGGATGCCGGAGAAACCATTTATATCCCTGTAACAAGTGACAATTATCGCGGGGTAATGGGTCATCAATTCACCATGGATCTGAATCATGCTACTTTTGAGGGACTGCTTCCAGGGGCTTTGGAGATTTCAAATAGTCAGTTTGGAAAAATCAATACTCAGAAAGTAACATTTAGCTACGATGATGCTTTTGGAACAACATTGCCATCTGACCAAACATTGTTTACGCTCATACTGAAAGTGCAAAAGAATGCGAACTTGAGCGAAATGGTCCGAATTACATCAGAAATCACTTCTGCTGAAGCATATTTTGAAGGACTTTCAGTAGTTTCTCCTTTACGTTTAGTTTGGGAAAAAGCACCTCTGGTGTCAAAGGAAATTATATTGCATCAGAATGAGCCAAATCCTTTTGTGACAAGTACATCAATAGGCTTTGAAATTCCAATGGACGGACAAGTCACCTTAAATATATACAGTATGCAAGGTCAGCTTATACACTCCAGACAGATCGATGCAAGAAAAGGATTGAATACAGAAGTCTTTACGGCAGAACAAATCGGAGATTCTGGATTCTATTACTATGAATTGTCTGCCTTCAATAAGAAACTGGGCAGGAAGTTGATACGAATTGAGTAGTATATTTCAATATCCTAATGTCAATATGTAAAGTTTATAAAATAGAGAAGGCTCAAATTTGAGCCTTCTCTATTTTATGATAATGATAATAAAGTACTGAAGATAAATAACAAAAATTAAAATAGAATAATTCCTTAATGACGGAAATTAACAAATTTGAATCATGATAAATCTAGAAAAAATCAAGATCTGATAAGATTTCCTTCCTCATCCCACTGAGCAATCATGTTTCTTTCCTCTTTTTTCAAACAAACTTCAAGTGTTCTCGCATCATAGGATAACCCATGTTTTTGTAAGACTTCCTCTGGAACTCCATCCCATTCGTTTGGTCTGTTTCCAACATAACCCAAATCAGTTACACCTTGCTTTGAAGTAAAGAAGCCTGTAGCAGTTAGATTTCTGAGTTGATTGAAAAATGCAACCCCCTGTCCATTTTCACTTAAAGCCGTATCTGGAAATGCAATGCTATCAATTATGGTCATTCGCTCTTCTTGTGAACATGCTGTGAATTCTTTGTTATAGTTGTCAAGACATTTGGCATTTAACCACATCAATCCTCCTCGCATAGTAACCTGAAATTTTGGATAATCACGCATCATAAAATCAATAAAATCAGGAACACCTGCTTCTGTAGCGCTGCAGGAAATCTCATCTTTCGGGATGATTATATCCACAAGAACATCTATCATTTTACGTTCTCTTTCCGTAAAAAATGTTTCAGCCATCAATTTGGCATCATGTGATTTTTCTTCCTCAGTCCTTCCATAATCAAAAACGAGTTTTAGATTTTTAGGGTCTTCACCCTTTGGTGAGCAACCCGTGGTGAGCAGGTATCCTGCTCCAATGGAACCGGCAATTAATAGTTTTAGATTTTCTCTCCTGTCCATGGTTTAAAGATTTAATTTTTTCATTTGATCAATGATGTAGTCAGAAGTTCTCCAAGATAAGGCAAGGATGGTCCAGGTTGGATTTTTATCTGCCTGCGAAACAAAACTTCCACCATCAACCACAAATAAATTTTTACATTCATGAGCTTGTCCAAATGCATTTAGTACGGAAGTTTTGGGATCATTTCCCATCCTTGTAGTTCCCACTTCATGAATAATTCTGCCTGGAGCTGCCAGCCCATACTGTGCATCAGCTCCAGGTTTTGTTCCCATCAATTGTCCTCCCATGTTGGTAAGAATTTCTTCAAACGTGTCTTGCATATGTCTTGCTTGTTTTTCTTCATGCGTTGTCCATTTATAGTGAAAACGCAAAACTGGAATACCATATTTATCTACAGTATTAGGATCTATTTCACAGTAATTATCAAATTGGGGAATGCTTTCTCCTCTGCCGGACATGCCGACAAAGGCTCCGTAAATTCTTCTAATATCTTTTTTGAGACTTGCTCCATACCCTCCGTTAGGGGCAGGAACTCCCATTTTGTCAAGTAGTAGCTTTCTGTTTTGCTCCATACCAAAACCAAAACCATACCCAGGCATGCCCATTCCTCCCCAGTATTCAATGTGGTAGCCTCTGGGGAAATCCAGTTTTTTGTTGTCTAGCCACCATGGAGAATAAACATGCAATCCTCCGACACCATCCTCATTGTATCTGTCTCTGTCCAGAAGTGAAGGCATAAAGGCCATCCTATCCGCTCCTGTGGAGTCATGCAGGTATCTTCCGACAACCCCACTACTATTCGAAATGCCATTTGGATGATATTTGGATTTGGAATTTAACATAATTCTGGCTGTCTCACAAGCTGACGCTGCTAAAATCACCACCCTTGCCTGAATACGATATTCTTTCATATCCGGCTTGTAAATATACGCGACACCTGTTGCTTGCCCTTTATCATCTGTCAGGACTTCCCTAACCATAGCATAGGTATATAAATCAGTTTGACCATTTTTCATGGCTGGCTTAACCAGGCAAGTAGAAGAGGAAAAATCAGCATATACCTGGCATGCTCTGTTACATTGTGCACAAAAGAAACAAACACCTCGATCATTGTTGATTTTTCTGGTTAATACAGACAATCTGGAGGGAATAACGGGTACCTTTGATTTTTCAGCTCCTTTTTTGACATATAATTCATGCAAACGAGGCTTGGGAGGTGGGAGAAAAAAGCCATCCGGTTCATTATACATCCCTTCCTTCGAACCAAAAACGCCTATTAGTTTATCTACCCTATCATAATATGGTTTTACATCATCATAGGAAATTGGCCAGTTGTCGCCCATACCGTCTTGATCTTTTCGCTTAAAGTCCAGCGGACCAAAACGGAGGGAAATCCTTCCCCAATGGTTTGTTCTACCGCCCAGCATTCGGGATCGAAACCAATCAAACGATGTTCCGTTTTTTCTAGTGTATGGCTCTCCCTCAATATCCCAACCACCAATAGCTGCATCAAAATCCCCAAATGGTCTTACTGTGCCTGCACCTCTTCTTGGCGACTCCCAGGGCCAGCGCATTTGGGTGCGGTGTTCTTCCTTTGCGGGATCGTAGTCACCTCCTGCTTCCATCAAGGCAACTTTAAATCCTGCTTCAGCAAGAACTTTTGCTGCCATTCCACCTCCCGCTCCCGATCCAACAATACAAATGTCATATAAATCTTCTTTTGGTTTTATTTGAAATCCCATCTTTTCATCATTTTGATTGCAATTTAAGGAATCAATCATTTTTTTATCACATTTTTTATAATGATTTAAAAAGTTTTATCTGATTTTAAAAGTTATAATTAAGTCGTTTTTTCTTTAATCATTCGTATTTAGGAGATTTAAACCCTATTAAAACTCAGAATTTTGGTTGTGTATCTGACTAGGTTTAAGCTTTTATCAACTCATCTAATTTGAGTTAAATGATTGATTTTTGTTGTATCTTTGTACTTTTTTACAATGAGTTTCAAGCAGTATATCCAATCAGAAAAATTAGTCAGACTACAAGGCTGGCTTAAGGAATATTTGGCCCCATTAAGGGATCAAATAAGGCCTTTACTGCGATGGTATGCCGATAAAACAGAGCCATTAAGACAGCAATGGAATATCTTTTCTCAAGCACATCCAAAAAAATCAAGGATGATTGCCTGGTCGGCTAAAATTACAGGATATGGACTGAAATTTTTATTTGGGTTGATTTTCGCGGTATATATTGGTGTTTTTGGGCATATGCCAAGTAAAAAGGAACTCAAAACAATTGAAACTGCCAATGCCTCGGAAATTTATACGGCAGATAGTATTCTAATCGGAAAATTTTATACAGAAAATAGAACTAACATCAGTCTGGATAGCATGTCTCCTTATCTTGTTACTGCTCTACTCGCTATTGAAGACAAAAGGTTTTTTGAACACAGCGGAATTGATATGCGCTCATGGCTAAGGGCATTTAAAGGGGTAGCTACCAACCAAAAAGAACTGGGGGGAGGGTCAACACTCAGCCAGCAGCTGGCAAAAAATCTGTATCCCAGAAAAAATTACCTCATTCCGGGTTTTACCATGCTTGTCAATAAAATCAGGGAAAATATAACCTCTATTAAACTCGAAAAATTATATAATAAGGAGCAGCTTCTCGCTTTGTACCTCAATACAGTTCCATTTGGGGGCAATAGATTTGGTATTCAAGAAGCATCCCGATATTTTTACAATAAGAAGCCAAAGGACCTGACCCCTGATCAGGCAGCTACACTTATTGGGATGCTTAAGGCAACTACTGCCTTGGATCCGACAAGAAATCCTAATAATTCTAAAGCACGCAGAGACCTGGTATTGTCACAAATGCTAAAAAATAAAGACTTCCGATTTGAATCTTCTGAAATGACTACCATTTCTAAAATGATACGACAGGGAATCATTACAGAGGCATCGTATAAAACATGGATTGAGCGACCTATAAATGCCAGAGTTCATGAGGATATTGGGACTGAAGATGGTGCAGCCACCTATTTCAGAGAATATTTAAGAACAAAAGAGCTTCCCAGAATTTTAAAGAATTTAATGCGAGAAGATGACAGACCATATAATATGTATACAGATGGTCTGAGAATATATACTACCCTTGATTCTAGAATGCAGGTGCATGCAGAAGCGGCCGTGCATAAGCATATGGCTTATCTGCAAAATGAATTCCAAAAACATTGGAAAGGAGACACAGATGAAAAACCCTGGGGTGATGATAAATGGATAGACGAGCAGGTCAAAAAAAGTGATCGCTATCAATCCGCCATAGATGCAGGTATGAAAGATTCTGACATAGACAGTCTCTTTCTAAGGCCAGTGCCCATGAAGATCATGGCATTGCAGGATATACCTTTAGAAATAGATACCATGTTAACGCCTTTAGACAGTGTCAGATACTATTTCACTATGCTCAATTGCGGTTTTATGGCGATGGATTATAAAAAAGGTCATATTAAGGCCTGGGTAGGAGGTATTGATTTCAAATATTTTAAATACGACCATATTCTGAGCAAGAGGCAAGTTGGTTCTATCTTCAAACCTGTGGTATATACTGCTGCTGTAACGGATAGCGTCAAACCATGTGAATATATCCGAAATGAACGTGTGACTATCGAAGATTGGTCTCCCGGCAATGCCGATGAAACCTATAATGGATGGTATACTGTTATGGGCGGACTGGCATATTCTGTTAATGTCATTGCAGCCAAAATGATTGAAAAAGTTGGCATCCAAAAAACTATAGATCTGGCCAGAAAAATGGGTGTAACAAGCGAACTTCCTTTTGAATGGGGATTAAGTCTTGGATCAGCAGATATTTCGCTTTTTGATATGATGAAAGTTTTTGGCACCCTCGCTAATCAGGGGTTGAGGCCGGAACCTTTAAGTATTACCAGAATTGAAGATCGATATGGAAATGTCATCTACGATATCGAACAGGAAATAGCCCGAAACCCTGCAGCCGGTCCCCATGTGCAGGCTGTAAAACCTGAAGTAGCTGCCATCATGAACAGAATGCTCCAAGCTGTAATTCATAGTGGAACAGGTAATCCACTAAGAAGTCAGTTCGTGCCTCACGGAGAATTTGGTGGTAAAACAGGTACAAGCCAAAATCACTCTGATGGTTGGTTTATAGCCTATAATCCTGAATTACTCACAGGTGCATGGGTAGGGGGCCCTAGCCCTGCTGTGCGATTTAGAAATATGGCGCTGGGAAGTGGTTCGGCAACAGCATTGCCTATTGTTGGAAATTTTTGGTATAATCTCGTATTGGATGATGAACTTACAACCGTCACCAAATCAAGATTTACATATAATCAGGCTGCGGCTTCCGTAACATCATGCCCCATGCGTATAGATATTGCCCCCGACACACTTCAGATGTTATTGCAGGATTCAACATCGCGCGATTCCATTTTGCGCAATGGATATAAAAATTTAAGGCAAATTACCAATGAAAAATTTGGTGTGCCTTTACAAGAAATACCTGATGATGATGAACAGAATAAAGAATTGAATTCCCAGGGATTACTTTTAGAAAAAAGGAAGGGAATTGATCCATCAAAAAAAGATAATCAGTAGATTAAAAATGGCTACTCCTCAAACTGTTGCATTTCATACACTAGGTTGTAAACTTAACTTTTCCGAGACTTCGGCTATAAGACGTTCTTTTGAAAGCCAAGGTTACCAAACCGTTGATTTTGAAGAAGGAGCAGATGTTTATGTACTCAATACTTGTTCTGTTACTGATTTTGCAGATCGAAAATGTCGATATGAAGTGCGAAGAGCACTTAAGTACGCTCCTAACGCTAAAATTGTAGTCGTAGGCTGCTATGCACAGCTAAAGCCAAAAGAAATTGCCGACATTCCTGGTGTAGATCTTGTATTAGGAGCAGCAGAAAAATTTAATATCTTACAATACGTTGATGGTATTTCGAAGTCTGCGTCCAAAGGTATGGTCATGGCTGGAGAAATTAAACATGCCAATAGCTTTGTCGATGCATTTTCATTTGGTGACAGAACACGCTCTTTTTTGAAAGTTCAAGATGGTTGTGATTACAAATGCTCATTTTGCACCATTCCAATGGCTAGGGGTGCCAGCAGAAGTGATACGGTCGAAAATGTGCTTCAGAATGCTCGGAAAATTGCTGATCTAGGGGTAAAGGAAATTGTTTTAACCGGAGTAAATCTTGGAGATTTTGGAAATGGCACTGCCGTCATAGAAGGGGAAAAAGTAAAAAAAGAAGCACTATTCATTGATCTGATACATGCACTCGAACAGGCGGAAGGCATTGAAAGGTTTAGAATTTCCTCTATAGAACCTAATTTATGTACAGATGAAGTGATTGACTTTGTAAAAAGTTCAAAGCGCTTCGTACCCCATTTTCATATACCCCTTCAATCAGGAAGTGATAAAATATTAAGTGCCATGAGGCGAAGGTATAAAACTGAACTTTACGCGAATCGGGTACGAAAAATTAAGTCATTGATGCCTGAAGCATGTATAGGCGTCGATGTGATCGTTGGATTTCCGGGAGAAACCGATGCAGACTTTGAAGAAACTTACCAATTTATCAATGAACTGGATATTAGCTATTTGCATGTTTTTACCTATTCTGAAAGGGCCAATACGTTGGCAGCTTCATTGCCTGATGTGGTGCCTATGGCAAAGAGACGAGAACGCAATGATTTCTTACGTATGCTTTCGGCAAAGAAAAAGACCGCTTTTTCATTGCCATTTGTGGGCAGACAATTTGATGTCTTATTTGAAAATGCAAAAGAAAAGGATAGAATGCATGGTTTTACCCCAAATTATCTCAAGGTAGATTTACCATTAAATCCAACTTTGATAAACCAAATAGGCCCAGTAAAACTTGAAGCATATGATCCTACATCTGATTTATTTTCCGGTGTAGGTTTATAATTATAGCCTTGAGGCAAAGATTCTTTTTCATGATAGATTTTACGTCGACATTTAGCAGATTCCCTTTTGAAAAAAATCCAACTTTAAAAGCATGGAATGCTGCTGATGAATTCGCTCTTCATTATTTTTTACATCAAGGATATTCTGCACAAAATCCCATTATTTATGGAGATCGCTTTGGGTTTCTGACCTTTCACTTAAATGCATATTCTCCCGATTTTATAGTAGTGTATAAATCTCAAGAGGATGCATTAGGTCAACAATTTAATATAAACAATTCCTTTTTTAATGGAAGAAGCTTCAAATTGATGGAGGATGCGCCGATGGATTGCCAGACTGGAATTATCCATATGCCAAAATCCATAGACTTGTTTGAAGTCTATGTTTCACATTTTTGCACATATGCTGACCCAAATGCTTCCCTGATAATAGGATTTATGACCCGACATTTTACGTCACACTGGTTAACTTTTTTATCTTCTTATTTTAGTGAGGTTACTCAAACTAAGGCACAAAAAAAAGCACGTTTGATTTTATGTCGTGGGATCAAAAAAAGGCCCACACAAATTTTTTCACTTTCTTCTTACCGTTTTGAGCAACATGATTATGATCAGTATCCAGGTGTTTTTTCAAAAAATCACATTGACCCTGCTACACTTTTTTTATTAGAAAATCTGAGTTTGGAGCAAAATGAAAAAAAGCTATTAGATATCGGCTGTGGTAATGGGATTATTGGTATTGCCCTGAAATATCGCTTTCCTTGGCTAGAAGTAACTGGTGTGGATGATAATGTACTTGCTGTAGCCTCTGCCAAAAGAAATGATGTCGATGCCCATTGGATTTGGGATTATCATATGCATTCCCTAACTGACGAAGGATATGATGTAATTGTTTCTAATCCACCTTTTCATTTCGAACACGAAACTGATGTAACCATGGCCTGGCAATTGTTTGAGGAGGCATCGCGCAAACTTCGTCCAGGAGGGAGAATGATTTTAGTCTATAACAAACACCTCAATTACCCAACGCAATTGATGAATTACTTTCCTTTGATCAAAATACTCGCTTCCAACCAGAAATATGAAATAACGGCTTGTTGGAAAGCGCCTTAAGTCAGCTTCTAATTAACTTAATTTGCTGTTATTTAATCGAGTGAAATGTTTAGTATTCCATTAATTTTTGTTGATTGATTTTAGTTTATCCATTTCTACCGCATTTTTTTAAAGATTAAATGGAATCTTTAAAGGGTAAAATACATATTGTATTGTGTTACTACATGCTCATTTTCTTTAAGCTGAATGCATGTCCTATTAGGCGTTTTTTTTAAAAAGCTTTTATAATACAACTAGAATTTAATACAATATGATAACAGGCTGAACTAGTCTTTATGTACTTTTTACCTCATGAATGATTTAATCTATTAGGTCGAAACAATAGTGTAATATTTTAATTCGAATCGCTATATTTACTTTAAATATTGCGATATGACCTATAATAGAAGGGTATTTTTAAAAAATTCAGTATTTCTTTCTGGAGCTGGCATGATTTCACTAAATTCATTAATGGGAGATCACAAGTTTGAAGAAAAACATCAGGATGTATGGCCTACAATACACTTTGAAGAGCATGGTACTGAGGAAGATTTTTGGACATCAGTTAGGGCCTCTTATACCATCAATCCCAATATAATCAACCTTAACAATGGAGGTGTAGCACCACAGCCTAAAGTTGTTCAGGATGCTCATATACGTCAATATCAATACGCAAATGAAGGTCCTTCCTATTATATGTGGCGCATTATGGACCAGGGTAGAGAACCTCTACGACGTAAACTTGCCCGCATTTCTAATTGTGATCCAGAAGAAATAGCCATCAATCGCAATGCGACAGAGGGTTTAAATTCTATCATTTTTGGTTTAAATTTAAAAGAGGGTGACGAAGTAGTATTGAGTAAATATGATTACCCCAATATGATGAATGCCTGGAAGCAAAGAGAAAAAAGGGATAAAATAAAGCTGGTATGGGTTGATTTTGAACTACCCCAGGAAGAGGAGTCCTATTTTTTAGAACGCTATCAAAAAGCTATCAATTCTAAAACAAAGGTTGTACACATCACGCATATGATTAATTGGGTTGGACAGGTAATGCCGGTTAAAAAAATTGCAGATTATGCTCATCAGATGGGATGCGAGGTTATTGTTGATGGGGCTCATAGTTTTGGACATATCCATACAGATATTCCTTCATTAGGTGCCGATTATTACGCCACAAGTCTTCACAAATGGATGAGTGCACCATTTGGAACAGGAATGATGTATATTCGAAAAGCGAATATATCCAAAGTTTGGGCACTGCTCTCCAGCGATCAGCCTGATGGTGACAATATCCGAAAGTTTGAATCATTAGGCACCAGGTCTTTTGCTGCAGAAATGGCAATTTCGCAAGCTGTGGATTTTCATGAGATGATCGGAATGAAACGCAAACAAGATCGCCTATATTATTTAAAAAATTATTGGGTCCAACAGGTAATTTCGCTTCCTGGGGTGCGATTGCGAACACCAATGACCGAAAAGCATAGCGGTGCCATCGGTTTGCTAGAAATTAAGGGCTTAAAAGGAACTGAACTGGAGTCAAAACTATATGAAAAATACAAGATTCATACGGTAGCGATTGAATATGAGTCGGTTTCAGGCATTCGAATCACTCCAAATGTATATACCTCTTTGAATGATCTAGATATTTTGGTTCAGGGTATAAAGGAATTAGCAAAATAGAATGTTTTGAATACTTATTATAATAATACATTAATTATTTAATATATATATTAATCATTATAAAAGAACTATTTACATATTTTTATTAAAATTTCACATTATGAACCTACCTGCAGTATTAAGCATTGTTACTTTTAGTTTTTCGTTAATGGTTTGTTTACCCTCATACAGTCAGCAAAAAAAGGTAACTGAGAACAAACCACTTTTCAACGAAGAACTTATGTCAGGTTTGACTTTCAGAAATATTGGACCTGCATTTATGTCCGGCAGAATATCAGATATTGCCATACATCCATATAATCCATCAACTTGGTTGATATCCGCTGGCTCTGGCGGTGTATGGCTTACAGAAAACGCAGGTACGACTTGGACTCCCATATTTGATCAATATCCATCTTTTTCTATTGGTTGTGTGGCCTTTGACCCACAACATCCTACCACGATTTGGGTAGGGACCGGCGAAAATGTAGGGGGGCGACATGTCGGCATAGGTGATGGCCTATATAAGAGTGTTGATGGAGGTAAGACTTTTTTACACATGGGACTTAAGGATAGCGAACATATTTCAAAGATCATTATTCATCCGGCCAATAGTCAAATTATTTGGGTCGCCGCTCAAGGACCGCTATGGTCCAAAGGTGGCGAAAGAGGAATTTTTATGTCATCGGATGGAGGCGTAACATGGCAAAAAACATTAGGGGATCAAGAATGGACAGGAGCGACAGACTTAATCATAGACCCCCGTAATTCAGATATTTTGTATGCGGCAACCTGGCAGCGACATCGTACAGTTGCTGCCTATATTGGCGGAGGGAAAGGAAGTGGCATTCACAAAAGTATAGACGGAGGTAAAACGTGGCAAAAATTAACCAATGGCCTCCCCACTGGCGTAGTTGGAAAGACGGGAATAGCCATTTCGCCACAAAACTCAAATGTTATTTATGCAGCAATGGAACTTGAAAGAAGATCTGGTGCGGTCTTTAGGAGCGAAGATGGAGGTGCTTCCTGGTCAAAAATGTCAGAGACAGTTGCTGGAGGTACAGGTCCACATTATTATCAGGAATTGTATGCTAGTCCACATTATTTTGACCGTATATATTTAATGGATGTCCGAATGCAATGTAGTATGGATGGTGGTAAAACATTTCAAGCTATGAAAGAAGAATTTAAACATAGCGATAATCACGCACTTGCCTTTTTACCTGACCGGAAAAACTATTTACTTGCCGGATGTGATGGAGGCCTTTATCAGTCCCATAATCACGGTGAACATTGGCAATTTTTTGGAAATTTACCGCTAACTCAATTTTATGATATTGCCATTGATGATACCAAACCATTTTATAAAATTTATGGCGGCACTCAAGATAATAGCACGCAATGTGGTCCCAGCAGAACATTGCATATGCAAGGTATCACAAATAGTGATTGGTCGATAGTTTTGGATTGGGACGGACATCAGCCTGCCACAGAGCCAGGAAACCCAGATATTGTTTATGGACAAAGACAAGAAGGAACATTGGCACGTATTGATATGAGAACAGGTGAAGTCACGGATATAAAACCAGTACCAAGGGAAGGAGAGTCTTATGAACGATTTAATTGGGATGCACCAATACTGGTAAGTCCACATCACCCTAAGCATTTATTTTTTGCCTCCCAAAGACTTTGGAAATCAGAAGATAGAGGTGATAGTTGGAGACCCCTTTCAGGAGATCTGACAAAAAATCAGGATAGATTACAGTTGCCTGTGATGGGTCAGTCGCAAGGATATGATAATGCTTGGGATCTTTTGGCAATGTCCAACTTTAATACCATTACCATGGTGGCAGAATCTCCCATAAAAGAAGGTCTAATCTATGTAGGAACCGATGATGGCCTCCTGCAGATTACTGAAAACAATGGTCTGACCTGGCGCAAGATAGATGTGTCTGCATTACCAGGTTGTCCCGCAAATGCTTATGTAAATGATATAAAAGCAGACTTATTTGACATCAATACAGCGTATGTAGTTTTAGATAATCATAAATCAGGAGATTTCCAACCGTATGTTTATAAGACCACAGATCAGGGAAAAACTTGGACCAGCTTAAAAGGAGATTTACCTGCCAGGCATTTCGTATGGAGGATTGTACAAGACCCAGTGCGGTCTCAACTGCTTTTTGTAGGTACAGAATTTGGAATATTTGTTTCTATAAATGGTGGCAAAAATTGGGTAAAAATGAAAGGAGGTCTACCAACAATTTCTGTCAGAGATATAAAAATTCATTCTAGAGATCATGATTTGGTAATCGCTACATTTGGAAGAGGAATATATGTTTTGGATGACATATCCGCATTGCGAAAATTATCAGAAGAGTGGCTATCTTCCAACGAAGGTTTAATTGCCGCCAGGGATGCATGGTGGTATATTCCTCGGCCTTACCTTGGATTTGAAGGTCCAAAAGGAGATCAGGGTGCAAGTTATTTTCAAACCCCGAATCCTGATTTTGGTGCCATATTTACCTATGTAATAAAAGAAGAGTTCAAAAGTAAAAAGCAAATTCGCCAGGAAAAAGAAAAAGAAGCAGAAAAAAATCGCATTCCAATTTCCTTCCCCGAATGGTCAGAAATCGAGGAAGAAGAATTAGAAATTTCAGATAAAGTTATTATTCAAATCTCCGATGGCAATAATCAGATCGTACGAAAACTTGAGCAGCCTGCAAGTAAAGGTCTTCATCGAGTAACATGGGATCTTAGACTTCCCGTTAATGACCCGATCACAGAAAATGGTCCATCTGGAATGACTGGTTTTCTGGTTATGCCGGGCACCTATAAGGTAAATTTGTTTCTGGAAAATGATGGCCTAATTACGCCATTAGGGGATTCTGTCTTTTTTAAAGTTAATGTATTGTATCATCAATTGGAACGATCCATACCTTTAAATGAAGTTAAATCTTTTTGGGAGACTTTTGAAAAAGCTGCTTCAAAAGCAAATGAATATCAGTTGGTTATACAGCAGGCCAAAAAGTTTTCAAAGTCCCTAAGGTCAGCCTATTTCAATACATCTATAGATCGACCTGAATATTTAAAGACATTAAATGAGGCTAACATACAGATTGAAACAATACAAAAGCAACTCGGAGGAAGCCAGCCCAAAGCTAAAATTGGTGAAAAGGACGTTCCAAATATATATTCCCGTTTATTTGATATAGCTCGTGGTGTTACTGGTGCAACCTTTGGCCCTACCAAGACAAATCTTCAATCGATGGAGCTTGTGCGGTCATCTTTGAATACGGTACAAAGCTCATTAGAATTAGTTAAGAATAAGCTAAATATTCTACACGAAGATATTCAAAAATCAGGAGGTCCATATGTTGAAAAATACTGGTAATTTAATTACTTATACAGATTTCACGCAATTGGAATTATACATTTTTAGTAGAATCAAGTTTATATAATACACTTATTATCAAGTATGAATTTCAGGAGGAATACTTTACAATATGAAGATTCGTGGTTCAATGTTGCACGACTACCCGTGCTTATGAACATGTGTCAATCTCTCCTTTAGGTATTTTCCGGTATATGAATCTTTGATATCTATTATGCCTTCAGGTATTCCTTGATAAACTAAATCGCCGCCTGCTTTGCCCCCTTCAGGTCCAAGATCAATTAAATAGTCGGCACATCTGATAACATCGAGATTGTGCTCAACCACCATGACCGTATGACCATGCTCTACTAATGTTTGAAATGCTGTCATCAATTTCTGAACATCATGAAAATGTAATCCAGTTGTAGGCTCGTCAAATATAAAAAGCATGCGCTTCGTTGAATATTCTTTTGTCATAAAAGACGCTAGTTTAACCCTTTGGGCCTCACCGCCAGAAAGTGTGGAAGAAGCTTGGCCAAGCTTGACATATCCCAATCCAACATCCGATAATGGCTTGAGCTTTTGAATAATATCTTTTTTTAAGCTAAAAAACGCTAGAGCCTCGTCAATAGTCAAGTCAAGTACTTCATATATATTTTTACCCTGATAGGCTACGTCAAGCACATCTTTTTTAAATCTTCTACCTTGACATTCATCACACAGCAAAGTAACGTCAGCCAAAAATTGCATTTCTACTTCTGTAAATCCCTCACCTGCGCAGGCTTCGCATCTTCCTCCTTCCACATTAAAGGAAAAATGTCTTGGTTCAAATCCTTTTATTTTTGATGTTTGCTGGTCTGCAAATAATTTTCTTATACTGTCATATGCCTTGACATAGGTTATCGGGTTTGACCGGGAAGATTTCCCCATAGGATGCTGACCCACAAATTCTACTACATCTATATTTTTAATATCCCCCGTAATTGAGCTATGTTTTCCAACTGTCGATGCTATGGTATCGTCAGTTAGTTTTTTGAGCGCCGGATAAATTATCTGACTCACCAGCGTGGTTTTACCAGAGCCGGATACCCCAGAAATCACCGTTAAGGCCTGTAGAGGGAAAGAAACATTTATGTCCTTCAGGTTATGTTCTCGTGCCCCTTGAATATGGATAAAATGCGTCAGTTTTCTTATTTGTTGGGATGGAAGGATTTGTTTTTTATGCAACAGGTATTCTGCAGTCAATGTATTAGTATGTTTTTTAACCAAATCTGACAATGGTCCCTGGAATACTATGCTTCCGCCATGAACACCTGCTAACGGACCAACATCAATCAAATGGTCAGCTTGACGGATAACTTCTTCTTCATGTTCTACAACTATAACAGTGTTGCCCAAATCACGAAGTTTTTTAAGTACCACAATAAGCTTGTTTGTATCTCTCGGATGTAATCCTACACTCGGTTCATCCAATATATACATAGAATTGATCAGGTTAGAACCCAGTGTTCTTGTCAGATTGATCCGCTGGGTTTCACCACCACTTAGGGTATTGGCATGTCTGTCAAGAGACAGATAGGAAAGTCCAATGTCACACATGGTTTGCAACCTGCTTTCAATTTCTAATCGTATGCGCGCTGCAAGTTTCTGATCATAGGATGACAAGTGCAAATGCTTAAAAAAATCGAGCAATTCACCAACAGAGATGTCTATAAGATCGGTAATTGGTTTGCCAGCTATCAAAACATAGCCAGCCTCTTTGCGCAGCCTTCCCCCATTGCATACTGCACAGGTTGTCTTTCCTCGGTATCTCGACAGAATTACCCTATTTTGAATTTTATAGGAGGCTTCTTCGAGTTCATCAAAAAATTCTTGAATCCCATGAAAGTACTTGCCGCCCTTCCAAATTTTTATTCTTTGATCTTCTGTTAGATCCTTGTAAGGTTTGTGGACGGGAATTTGATTCTCTTCGGCATGTGCGATAAGCTGATTGTAATACCACCGCCCCTTATCACCGCGCCAGCACGCAATAGCCTCCTGATAAAGACTCAATGAATCATCTGGAATCACTTTTTCAGGATCAATGCCAATCATTTTACCATATCCTTCGCATTGAGGGCATGCGCCATACGGATTATTATAATTGAATAATTGATGTGTAGGCTCCAGAAAAGTTATTCCATCGAGTTCAAATCTGGATGAAAAATGAGTAAAGTTGTTATTTGTGACATCATGTACAATACAATCCCCTTCGGATTCGGAAAATGCAGTCAATACCGAATCAGAAATTCTTTTTCTGTTTTCTTCCTCTTTTTCTGCAGTAAATCTATCGATCAGAATGTATATTACCTCCTTGAAATTTGCTGAAGCTTGTTCCAGAATATCAGAATTTTCATCTAAAAATACTTCAATATCTACCATACTATCGGCAGTCCAGATTCGGTTATATCCTTTTTGAAGCAATAGCTTAAGTTCAAATCCCAGCGAGCGTTCATGTTTACAAGATATTGGTATCAGAATCTGAATTCTAGCTTCTTCATTTAATTGCATTATAAAATCTACAACATCAGCAACTTCATGCTTCTTAACAATTTGGCCACTTACAGGTGAATAGGTTTTACCCACTCGAGCATAAAGTAGTCTTAGGTAGTCATATATTTCTGTCAGAGAGCCAACTGTAGAACGCGCATTGCCTGAGGAGATTTTTTGTTCAATGGCAATAGCAGGACAAATTCCTTTGATAAAATCCACCTCTGGTTTTTTCATCCTGTCCAAAAATTGTCTTGCATATGAGGATAGACTTTCTACATATCTTCGTTGTCCTTCAGCATAAAGTGTGTCCATAACCAGAGAAGATTTTCCTGAACCTGAAACCCCTGTTACCACAACTAATTTATTCTTGGGAATACGAACTTCTACATTTTTCAGATTATTTGATCTCGCCCCCTTGATATGTATAAATTTTTTGAAATCGTCAGGATTACTGTCCGTTTCCAAAACTACTTCAGATTGATTTTCGATATTTTTTGCCATTTAATATACTGCGTAGAGCTATAACATCAAAGATTCCTTTGTGTTTCTTAATACGGAATTAAACTTCTTCCAAGAGTAGAAATTGAAATGGTGCCAAAACAACATATTCATGATCTTCACCAACTGTCCATTCTGCTCCTGACCACATGTCCTTAAGTTTTGTCTGGCTTATAGCCCCTTTTTCTTTTAAAGCAAACCAGGTTAACCAGGCATCATGGGAGGCATAATTGAAAAGACAAAATACGGATTTGCTATTGCTACCCCGCTTAAATCCTGCAATATGTCTGTTATGTGGGTTTAGCCATACAACCTTTTGATTATCACAAAAAACGGTGTGTTTTTTTCGCAACTGAATTAGTTTTTTAGTCTGATCAAAAAGCTGTTTTTCTATAGTACCTTTCTTTTTCCGAAGCTCGTTTTTTTTCCAGTCAATAATAGGGCGATGCATCCATCGGTTGTCATAATTTTTACCGGGGTCACTTAAATAGGAATAATCATTTATATAACCTATCTCATCTCCATAAAAAAGCATAGGAATTCCACCCATAAACATACTCTGGGCTTGCATCAGCAAAATTTTACGTATGGAAATTTCTATGGCCATGGAATTATTTTGTTGTAAAGCATCTTCCAAGCCACAAAGTGATGCTAAAGTGCCGCTAATTCTAGCATCCTGATTCTTTGGATTTACGCCAAATAATGCACCTTTTGCGGCAGAACCGGGATATTGACCAGAGTAATAATTTTTTAAAAATTTTCTGTGTTCTAAAGGGTCAAATCCTGCCTTACGAATCATTTCATCATCATATCCCAGTCCAATATCATCGTGGCATCGAACATACGATATCCAAGTAGTGCCAGGTGGCTTTTGCTGTATTTCTTCCTGAGCGGAAAGCATGACCATTGTGTCGCTGGTAGCGAGGGCGTCCCATTGCAATGCCATTTGCGTGGCATTATACGCCACATCACATTCTCTTCCGTAAAACTGACCTTTACCAAAATATTTCATTATCTCCCGCGGTGAAACAATAGCTTCGCCAAGTAATGCCATACCTGGTGAAGCAACCTGAACACAGTGCTTAATTAATTGAAGAAGTGTATGGGCTTCAGGCAAATTCTGACAGGTAGTACCCAGTTTTTTCCAAATAAAAGCAGGTGCATCAATTCTTAGTATATCGACGCCAAGGTTGGCATAGAAAAAGATGGTATCTAACATTGAAATAAAAACTGCCGGATTGGTGTAATTTAGATCCCACTGATAGTGATGAAATACGGTCATTACCCATTTTTTGGATTTTTCATCAAAAGTGAAACTTCCGGGAGAACTGTCGGGAAATATTTCTGGCATCGTTTGGTCAAACAAATCAGGAATTGTTCTGTCAGGATACATATAATAAAAATCCTGATATACTTTTTCGCCCGATTTTGCACCTTCCGCCCACATATGACGATGAGAAGTGTGATTTAACACAATGTCCATCATCAGGAGCATATTTTTATCTTTAAGGTTACTGCTGAGTCTCATTAAGTCTTCGAACGAACCAAATCTGGTATCGGTTTTTCGAAAATCAGATACAGCATATCCTCCATCACTCTCATGCTCAGGACTTTCCATGACAGGCATTAGATGCAGCAGATTGACACCCAATTCATTGAAATAGGACAATTTTTCAGATAAATCTTGAAATGTTCCGCTGAATCTATCTACATACAGACTCATTCCCATGATGTTATTGGAAAGTATCCAGCCTTTTTGTTTTTCTTTTTCTAAGTCTTTATGACGCAATTGGCTATTTCTTTGCTGGTGTCCCCTGAGAATGGTTTCTATAAGTTCTTCCACCCATAAATCTTTATCTTCCCGTTGTCCGTAAATAGCTTCAAATAGTTGATGTATGGCAAATAAATTTGCAGAAAAACGCATTTTGAAGTCCAAATCTGTAGTGTCTTTTGACCATTTTTGCTGACTGAATACTTCAGAAAGATGCTGATGAAGTTCTGCCTGGTACATAATTTTTTCTCAAAATTATGCTTTTCTACAAATTAGCAAGTGTGTGCTATAAGCTAAATTTTATTTCAACTCCTGATTTGAGTGGTTTTGATTATTTTTGCGCCTTTAATTTTAAAATATGATTTCAGTTGAAGGACTTACTGTTGAATTTAGTGGCAAGTCATTGTTTTCAGATATTTCTTTTCATATC
This sequence comes from Saprospiraceae bacterium, assembly GCA_032115755.1. GTDB lineage: Bacteria > Bacteroidota > Bacteroidia > Chitinophagales > Saprospiraceae > OLB9. Next base: position 23,727 of record JAUMBJ010000050.1, on the reverse strand, counting down.
AATGAGAATGACAAAATTGCGCTAATGGGTAAGAATGGCGCCGGTAAATCTACTATGATGAAGATTATTGCCGGTGTACAAAAAGCTACAAGAGGACATGTTCGTACACCCAAAGACGGTGTAATCGCTTATTTACCGCAACATCTTCTAACAGAAGACCACACTACAGTTTTTGAAGAGGCTTCAAAAGCATTCGAGGAAGTATTTGCGATCAAACGTGAAATGGAAGACCTCAACCACCAGCTCGAGACGCGCACGGATTATGAGTCTCAGGCATATATGGATTTGATTGAAAGAGTATCAGAACTTGGAGAAAAATTTTATGCACTTGAGGACGTAAATTATGATGCCGAGGTGGAGAAAACATTGCTTGGATTAGGTTTTAAAAGAACTGATTTTGAACGGCCCACATCTACCTTCAGTGGAGGATGGAGAATGCGGATTGAATTGGCTAAAATATTATTGAAAAAGCCCGATCTGATATTACTAGATGAACCTACCAATCATATTGATATTGAGTCAGTGATATGGCTTGAAAATTTCCTGGTACACAAAGCCAAAGCTGTCATGGTCATTTCACACGACAAGGCTTTTATTGACAATATTACCAATCGGACCATAGAGCTTACTATGGGCAGAATTTATGATTACAAGGCGAACTATTCCCATTATCTTCAACTTCGCGAAGAACGCAGAGCAGGTCAAATAAAAGCATGGAAGGAGCAGCAAAAACTAATCGCTGATAGTAAAATTTTTATTGAGCGTTTCAGAGGTACATATTCCAAGGCAAATCAGGTAAACTCAGTGGAAAGGATGCTCGAAAAAATGGAAATTATTGAAATTGACGAAGTAGATACTTCTGCTTTAAAGCTAAGATTTGCTCCCGCACCCAGATCAGGAGATTATCCGGTTATAGTTCAGGATCTTTCCAAACAGTATGGAGACCTTACGGTATTTAAGGATGCCGCCATGACCATTGAACGAGGCCAAAAAGTAGCTTTTGTTGGACGTAATGGGGAGGGTAAATCTACCTTGATTAAAGCCATCATGGGCGAAATTGATTTTAAAGGCAAATGTGACCTGGGACATAATGTAAAGGTGGGCTATTTTGCACAAAATCAGGCGGCAAAACTGGATGGGGAAAAAACTGTATTTCAAACAGTAGACGAAGTGGCTGAGGGAGATGTTCGTACCCAACTGAAGACAATTCTAGGCTGCTTTATGTTTTCAGGAGATGATATTGATAAGAAAGTAAGTGTTTTGTCAGGTGGTGAAAGAACAAGACTCGCAATGGTGCGCCTCTTGCTTGAACCTGTAAATTTATTAATACTGGATGAGCCCACAAATCACCTTGACTTAAAGTCCAAGGATGTACTCAAAGAGGCTCTTCTTGCGTTTGACGGCACGCTCATACTCGTTTCCCATGATAGAGATTTCCTTCAAGGTTTGGCAGAAAAAGTATTTGAATTCAAGGATAAGCGTGTATTGGAGCATTTTGAGACAATTGATGACTTCTTGGTCAGAAATAGAATGGAAAGTCTTCGCGATATTGAAAAAAGGCTTTAACGGTTTGTTCGGATTCCAACAATTTATTTGAGGCACATATCAGCATCCTATTTATGAATATCTTCTCTTGTCGGTGAAATTAATTTAATGGTAATTGCTCCATCTAATTTCATAAAAATGCACTCCATGATTTTGTCCTTGGATTTCTAGTATAATAATGCGGGGTCAATACATATGGCATGTTAAAGCCGGCCTTTTATTGTTTATTTTTTATACGCCAAATTTTTATGATTTGATGATTCAACTATACGATTATTTGCATTTTTTGAAAATTAGATTTTTTCGGAATAGTCAGTGAATAGTAAACGACTATATTTGTAAAGAATAAATTTTATTTAATTATGTGTACTTTCCGAATTATTTTATGGCTTGGCCTGGGTTTATGGTTTGATGCTGTTATTGCACAAGATTATTATTACCAGCACTTAAAGCCTTTTTCTGCTGCTATACCTACGCCAGAGCAATATTTCGGATTTGGTATAGGGGAATATCATGTGAGGCATGATCAGATCGTATCTTACTTCAAAGCATTAGATCAAAATTCTGAAATGGCCGTATGGATGGAATATGGCAAAACCTATGAGCAGCGACCATTGGGAATGCTAATTGTGTCTTCCCCTGAAAATATTAAAAATTTAAAACAAATCCAACAAGACCATTTGCAGCTAATAACAAATTATAACGCTGAAAAAGCAGCGGAAGTTCCGCTAATTGTAAATTTAGGTTATAGTGTACATGGCAATGAGCCTTCATCCACGGAATCTTCATTGCTAATGGCATATACCCTGCTGGCTTCTGAAGATCAGCATATCAAAGATATATTAAAAAATAATGTCATTTTTATCGATCCAGCCATTAATCCGGATGGTCGCGAACGACATACCCAATGGGCAAATATGTACCGTGCCGAGCAACTTGTGTCAGATAAGGAAGATGCGGAACATAATGAAAATTGGCCACGAGGTAGAACCAATCATTACTGGTTTGACCTTAACAGAGACTGGTTACTCGCTGTGCATCCAGAGTCCAGAAATAAACTTATATGGTATCATCAGTGGTACCCCAATATTATTGGTGACTTCCATGAAATGGGTACAAATAGCTCATTCTTTTTTGAACCCATGAAAACAAATGGTTCTAAAGACCCCATTATGCCCTTGGAGAACTATACAGAGCTCAATGATTTTTTTGCAAAATATTTTATTGAAGCTATGGATAGCATAGGGTCTCTCTATTTTACCAAGGAGGTTTTTGATGGTACATACCCTGGCTACGGCTCATCATATGGTGATTTGCAAGGAGGTTTAGCCCTTCTTTTTGAACAAGCAAGTTCCCGAGGACATGTTCAGGAAACACCATATGGAGATATGTCTTTTTCTTTTACCATAAGAAATCAGTTTTTAAGCGGTATAGCAACGCTTAAAGCAGCCACTGCTTATAAAAACAGATTAAGGGAGTATCAGCATCAGTTTTTTAAAATCAGTTCAAGTGATAGTAAGGGACACACTGCTTATATTTTCTCACGTGAAGCTGATAATACCCGTATTAGAGCCTTTATCGATAAATTACTTATCCATCAGATTAAGGTATTTGAAAGTAAAGATGGACAAAGTTATGTAGTCCCGCTAAAACAGGCTCAGCAGCGCATGGTTAAAACTTTTTTTGAAACTTATAATGAATACAGAGATAGTGTTTTTTATGATGCCTCTGCATGGTCTGTGGCAAATTTTTATGGAATAAAATATAAACCTACCAGGTTGATTCCGGAAACTGGAAAACAAATTAATAGCATCAAAGACCTTCCTTTACCTTTAGTACCGGTAAAATCTGATTATGCTTATCTTTTGGATTGGCGCGATAGTGCTACACCAGCATTGGTTTATGCGCTTCAGAAATCGGGCATTCATATGGCCGTTTCTTTTAGGCCATTTACTGCACAATCACATCAAGGCAATTTTGATGCACCCTATGGAACTATTATCTTACCAGTTGCTAAACAGGCATTAACATCTGAAAAAATTTATGAATTGATAGTGCAGTATACTCAGAAATTCGGAGCCCCCGTATATAGTATACCTTCTGGATATAGTCACAAGGGTATAGACATAGGAAGCAGGCATGTGCAGGTTTTTGATATTCCTAAAGCAGCAATAATCGTGGGAGAAGGTACAGCATCGTATGAGGCAGGAGAAATGTGGCATCACACTGACCAGCGATTGCAGATGCCATTGGTGAAAATACAGACACACAGATTTAAGCAAGTTAATTTAAACAGGTACAATACGCTCATTTTAGTGTCAGGCTCCTATAACAGTATGGATTCTATGGATATTAAAAAAATACAGCAATGGGTAAATCAAGGAAACACCCTTATATTGTCAGGTAGCGCGATCAATTGGGCTATCAAAGCTAAAATAGTCAAGGAAAAGTTGGTTGAGGCTCCAAAAGCTGAACAAGGACAACAAATTAGATATCCCTTTGCTCAAGCTGATGAAATAATAGGTAGAGAAGGTATAGGCGGGGCATTGTTCAGTGTTGATGCCGATATTACTCATCCGGTTTGTTTTGGTTATATGGAAGACCGCTTTCCGGTGTATAAGAATAATAATATCTGGCTTCAGCCAAGTCAAAATCCCTATGCTACAGTCACAAAATACAGTGTAAACCCACATATTGACGGGTATATTTCGGTTGGAAATATTAAAGATTATATGCAAAAATCGGCATCCTGTATTATCCATCAACTTGGGCAGGGCAGAGCTGTATTGTTTGCAGATAATCCTGTTTTTCGGGGGACTCTTTACAGCACGGACAGGATGCTTACTAATGCCCTGTTTTTTGGCAGCTTGATCAGGAACCCGGCTAGATCTTCCGGTGAGGAAGAATAGATCTTTTTAAATACCGGATATCGATTTCATAAAAAATTCAAGAGGTTTATCCAGTCTTGATTTCCATGCCTTTTCGCTATGGTCCTGCCCGGGAAAAAAGATGTTGAGGGTATGATCTTGCGTGTATCCTTTTTCTTCCAAAATTTTTTCAAACTGTTTCTGTAGCGTAGGATATGAAGCGTCTAGACCCTGATCGCCACAATCTGAATAGATCAGATGATTTTCTGGATCTGGCAAATGTTTTTGCAGATAGTCGAAAAATGCAGGTGGTACAGGATTGTCTTTTTGATCAAAAATTCCAGGCCAATGGGTACTCAAACACATAGCACCACCAAAAACAGACGGATACTCGCAAAGTGCGTATAACGAAATCAGTCCACCCATGCTGCTACCTCCAATAAATGTATGTTTCCTGTCTTTGTGCACTACAAAGGCACTATCAATGAAGGGTTTTAGTTCTTGTGTTATAAACATTAGATATTTATCTGACCAGGGCCCTGTTATGGATGGCATATCTGAAAATTGCCTTGCCAAATTTTTAACATACTCCTTATCATGTATCTCAAGCCTTTCAAATGGCTTTTGCGGAAAATATTCTGGGTAGCGTGTTTTTCCGGAATTCCAGATTCCAACAACCATAAACTTCTTCAATGCAGTATTCTGTTGTAGTTTGTCCAATACGTCATCAATATCCCAAGCTTGTTTATTCCAGGTTTTTGTGCTGTCAAACAACATCTGTCCGTCATGCATGTATAGTACCGCCAATGTATCTTTTGGATGGTGGTCAGGTATCCAAATATCAATGTTTCTGGAGTTTACCCAAGCTGATTTGAAATTTTCAAGTCTAATCATATTTCCAGAAATGACAGCTGGGATATCCTGAGCTGTTAATAGGTTGCCTGAAAAAAGTATACAAATCAGGAATTGTATAGGTTTGAAATTATTTAGGTGTAATAACATAATGACAATAAAAAAATTCACAATCTTGAAAAGAATCCTTTATAATATATCTGGAGGTGTCAATATTAACCCTGTCTGCATCAGTTACATAGAATTTTCCTTTTTCTAGTGTAAATTTACGAGAGGTAATTTTATTTCTACCCTGTGCCAGATAAAAGGCATTAACATACCATAAATCCGAATTTCCCGAAATAAAAAGATCTTCATTTTTGTATTTCTCAGCTACACGTAAAGTTTCCTTTTTACAGACTGGGTTGTCGCCCTTTGAAGCCCTCACCGGAAGAACCATGGCATCAAATCCAATACGTAACAGCAGAACAACTATAACAAGGATAATGGGTCTGTTTGGCTGATCTCTGAAGTAAATCCACGACATAATGGACATTACAAGAAATAATATGATAAGTTTCCAACCGTAGTAATTGATAAGGGTGATGTCAGGATTAAAAAATCCTGCCAGTATAGAAAAAGGTACAATAAGTATTATTCCTTTTAGCAGATAGCTCAAGGTATGTACTCTCCAAGTGGCTCGTTCTTTTTCTTTTTCGTAAAAAAAGATAAAAATGGAAAAACTCAGTGGTATGAGCATAAGAATATATCTTGGATAAACCTCAGGTGAAATCCAGTATACCCAAATATTGGCGGCCAGTATGATAAAATTATAGTATATAAAATCGTTTTCGCGTATTGATTTAATAAAATCATGGCGAAAACATAAAACGATCATAAGTGACCATGGAAGAAAGTGATACAGGTTTTCAAAGGGATAACTGATCAGATGTAAGAGTACTTCTCCGGGAGTATGTACAAGCACCGTTCTTCGCGTGGCTTGCTCCAGGAGTGGCCCGACAGTATCACTGGCGTCACGGTAATAGTCATATGCCCAAAAGTAACTACCAATCAACAACATACCCCAAATGCCAGAAATAAAGTGGGCAGGCACGAAAATTTTTTTCCAATCCTTACTAAATATGAAATAACCTAAAAGGGACATACCCAGAAAAGCAATGGAAGGGTACCCTTTGAGCAGAAAACCTATCGCACTTATGGTATATACAGAAAAATAAAATAAAGTATAACGCCTGGCCTTTCCGAAAGTATACATTAGCATAAACATCAGATAAGTCAGCATGGAGTAAAAGATATCGATGAGTCCGAGGAATGAATCCCAAAACAATATTCTACCGCATGTAAGAAACATCAACCCGACCAGCCAATTATGTTGGACTATTTTATATTGATTTCTGTGGAATAAATAAATCAGCCAACAAAAAATCATCGTAAAAAGTACGGTAGGCGTTCTGCTCGCCCATTCTGAGGGGCCACCCCAAAAGTAATTGCTAAAGATTATGATCCAATTATACAAAGGTGGTTTGGAAAAATAAAAATCCCCATTTATTGTAGGAACGATCCATTGGTGGGAGATTGTCATCTCTAATGCAACAATCGCTCTGATTGCTTCATCGCCTATAAATGGCACTATTTGAAGATTCCAAAGCAGCGCAGGAAAAGCTAAAACAAAGGCCAGAAAATAGTATATAGCTGGTTTTTTAATCATTTGTCAGAGTCTTCGGGGATATAGATGAGTTCATTTAAATTATCATCCCTGAAGATCTCGCATGCAACACGCATCAGGTCTTCCTGGGTTATGCTTTGATATATGGCACCTTCCTCATTGATGCGGTCGGCATTACCCAATATTTCAAAATAACCAAGCGCAAGGGCCTTATTCAATATACTTACTTCCGAATAAACCAGACTACTTTCCAGGGTATTGCGGAGCTTAGCCAGTTCATCTGCAGCTACGGGCACATGCATTAGCTGACGGAGTTCCTCCCAAATAGCTTCTTTAGCCAAATTTATGTCAATTCCTGGCATTGGCTTTCCTTCAATGAGTAGTAATCCACAATCCGTATATCCAGATACAAAAGCATCAATGGTGCTGAACATTTTCTTTTCCTTGTAGAGGTGTTTATAAAATCTTGAAGACCTTCCATTTGCCAGAAGATCTGTAATTAGGTCAGCAATATAGTAGTCTTTACTTAATCTCTCTGCCATAGGAAATGCCATATAAATGGCTGGTGAAGGCACATCAGCATGTACTACTTTTGATCGTTTTTCGTACTGACGTGGTTCTGGCACAAAACTAATTTGCGGAATATTGCCTCTTGGAATATCCCCAAACCATTTTTCAGCCATTTTATAAGCATATTCTGCATCTGTTTTACCAGCTATTGTGAGTACAGCATTGTCAGGCCTGTAATGATTATAGAAAAATGACTTTACATCTTCCAGGGTAGCTTGAGCTATATGATTTATTTCCTTACCTATGGTTGGCCAGCTGTAAGGATGCTGCTGATAAGCCATGGAACTTAAATGATGCCACATATCTCCGTATGGTTCGTTTAGACAAGTTTCCTTAAACTCTTCAATGACAACTTTTTTTTGAGTATTCAGTACTTTTTCATTAAAGGTAAGTTGCATCATTCGATCTGATTCAAGCCAAAAAGCGATTTCCATGTTTTCAGCTGGCATAATATCATAAAAATTGGTCATGTCATTATTGGTATAAGCATTGTTGTCACCTCCTGCTAGCTGCATAGGCTTGTCAAAATCTTTGATATTTGCAGATCCGCCAAACATAAGGTGCTCAAACAGATGAGCAAAGCCTGTTTTGTCAGGATGCTCATGTTTAGAGCCTACATTGTATGCCACGCTTACACATACAAGAGGCGTAGAATGATCTTCATGTATTATTACTCGAAGGCCATTATTAAGGGTATATTTTTGAAATTTTATCAATGCTTTCAGAAATTTTATCAATCAATCTTAATCATCATTGCCTGATACTACCACTACGATTTCTCCCTTAGGTGGTTTTGAATTAAAATGGGCCAGCATATCAATGGCATTCATAGTGATAGTTTCTTCAAAAATCTTACTGATTTCTCTTGAAATGCTCATTTTACGTTGTGCTCCACAATATGTTATGACCTCTTCTATACATTTTATCAATCTAAAAGGAGATTCATACAATACAAAGGTACAATCCATCTTACTGAGATATTGCCACCGTGTTTGCCTTCCTTTTTTATGAGGTAAGAATCCTTCAAAATAAAAACGATCACAGGGTATACCCGAAGTGACCAAGGCTGGAATAAATGCAACAGGTCCCGGCAGGCAACATACTTTGATATTTTGTTCGACACAAGCCCTAACCAAAAGGAATCCAGGATCTGAAATACCTGGTGTGCCTGCATCTGTTACAAGGGCAATTTGTTTACCTTCACCAAGCATCCGCAAAATATGTTGAAGGCTTTTGTGCTCATTAAAAGCATGAAATGCCTGGAGTTGAGTTTGAATTTTATAATGTTTAAGCAAAACACTGCTGGTTCTGGTATCTTCCGCAAGTATGATATCAACAGTTTGCAGTATTTTTATAGCTCGCATCGTAATATCTTCCAGATTTCCTAAAGGAGTTGGTACCAGGTAAAGCATGAAATATCAGATTCTGTGGTGTAAAAGTACAATTATTTCATTGAACCGTTTATAATGCTTAATTTTGAGTTAAAATGAAGCTTTTTCGCATCTATAATCGCTTTTTTTTGTTTTATTTAGTTGGTTATTTTGAAAGATCAATATTTCAAATTATTTGATTTTTCTAAATCTTTGATCAAAATGGAATTTTTATTTAATTTCCATTTAACAAAAAATAGGCCGGGCAAAGCAATTCAATATAAAAAATGATTTATGACCCCTGTAAATTGTAAGCGTATATATGTGTTTTTTACTGCTATGCTGTGGTGTGTCTTTATGTATGCTCAACCCTTAAATGATGAGTGCCGATATGCCATAAAATTGCCAAATGCAGCAGATTATTGTTCTAAAGACGGTGAATTTACCAATGTTGGAGCTACACCAGATCCTGAAATTGCTTTGGGAAATCAGCAATGTATTGGTTTAAAATGGCAAAATGGGGTTTGGTTTTCATTTGTTCCTAAACAACCCGCGGTACTGATAAAGGTATTTGGTTTCGGTCAAGGTGGAACCATGAGATCTCCTAAAATTCTTTTATTTGATAGCTGTAATGAATATCTTAGCTGCTCACCTGGAAAAGATATTGGCATAGACGAATTTTTACAGGACAATCTTGTAATCGGTAAGACCTATTACATCATGGTAGAATCTGCTACAGGTGGTGAGGGTACTTTCCGACTTTGTGTAGATGATTTTATACCTGTGCCACAACCGGAAAGTGACTGTTCCAAGGCTGTAGTTTTGTGCGATAAATCCCCTTTTGTCGTGGAAAGTCTGCAAGGTGCGGGAAGCAACAGGAATGAAATAGAACCTGGAAATTGTATCTTTGAAGAATTTCAGTCCTCCTGGTATAAATGGACCTGTGAACAGTCGGGAACACTTACTTTTACCCTGACACCCAACAATCACAGGGGTAGGGATTTTGTCAGTGATGATCTCGATTTTGCTTTATATGAATTGCCCGGAGGTCTCAATGATTGTGGTAATAAAAAGCTGGTGAGATGTATGGCCTCCGGAGCTAATATAGGTCCAACCGGTCAGCCGGAACCGCTCAGCCTTTGGGCAGGATGCAATGGGCCTACTGGACTTAGGCAGGGAGAAACTGACATTACGGAAACAGCAGGCTGCAGTACAGGAGATAATAATTTTGTAAGACCTCTGGATATGGAAGCCGGGAAATCTTATGTGCTTATCGTGAACAATTTCAGCAAATCCGGGATTGGTTTTGCGATAGAGTTTGGAGGTAATGGTACTTTCCTGGGGCCAAAAGTTGATTTTGATATTCAAACCCAAAATGCTTTTGAATGTGATAAAACCATCACGTTCATTAATAAATCTGAGTCACTTACAGACCCGATAGAATCATATGTATGGAATTTTGGGAACCGTGCTATTCCTGCTAGGGCTCAGGGAACTGGGCCATATGATGTAGTTTATGAATCTTTTGGAGATAAGACTGCAGCGCTTGTTGTAGAAACAACCAGAGGTTGCAGAGTGACCAAAATTATTGATTTTTTTGTTGAGCCTTGTTGTAAAGATACAAGCACGCTTACATTGGGGGGGGTAATTACGGATTTAAGATGCCACAAAATTCCTGAAGGAGCGGTAGAGGCAAAAGTAATACGTGGAGGAAGTCCTGAATTTGAATATTCTATCGATGGAAACAATTATCAGAGTAATCCATTGTTTCCTAACCTTAATGAAGGCACTTATGCATTATATGTTGTTGATACGAAAGGATGTAGACATGATACAATAGTTGTGGTGAATGGTCCGCCACCAATCATTATAGATGCCGGAGAAAGTCAGGTTATCAATCTGGGAGATTTTACCAATATTCAAGGGGCCGTTATCCAAAGTGTAAATGGGGTTAAAAATGCAACCTGGTCGCCTCCTGAGGACGTTATAGATTTTCGGGAAATCGACTATTTTGCCACTGTTTTTCCAAAGAATGAAACAGTATACTTATTTACCATAACGGATGAAAATGGCTGTGTTCAGACCGATACGCTGGTAATAAGGGTCAAAAAAAATTATGCATTACATGCACCAAATATCATCAAAATTGGTCGAGGTACTGCTGTTAATAATTTCTTCAATGTTTTTGGAAATAACGCCGTCAAATTTGTGGAGCGACTCGAAATTTATGACCGTTGGGGAAATATGGTCTATCAAGGTGTAGATGAAAGAATTGGCGAAACCTCTTTAGCGACCTTTAAATTTGGTAGTTATAATGATGGGTGGGATGGTCAGTTTATGGGAAAAGATGTCGAACAGGGAGTCTTTGCATGGCGCGCTTTAGTGAGGTTTATTGATGACGAGACCAGAAATTATGCCGGAGACCTTACCGTCATTAGAGAATAAAATAGAGGTAAGCATTAAATTATTGGTGATTTTGTTTCTGATATCCTAATGATATCAACTATGTTTAAACTTAGAAATTATGTGATTTTTACCTTTTCATTACACTCCGTGTGATTTGTTATTAGTGTCACATGTGATTGACAACTGTATTTGTATTTTTGGTGTTGTCGAACTGGTGTTTCGCAAGTGAAATATTCATTCTGGTTTGTATGATCGTCTCGTGCTCATTTCATTATATGAATATCTGCTTATGGTTTACAGGATTATGGGAAGATTTAGATCACAGCATGTAGTTCGCAAATATGTTTGACTAGAATTAATAAAAATGAAATTAAAATCACATACTTTTAATTTTCGGGATATATCACTTTATTTTGCATTAGTTACTTATTTGAGAAAAAGGTATGCAGCTATTTAGTAATATACATATTTGGCTAGCGGCTTCCATGTTGATCATTTTTGGATGTCAAAATGAGTCCGACATAGATAATTTGCTTAAAAAAGAAATTTCGCTGGATATTGAAAAAGGCAAGGGCATTAAAATGGTTTACAGTGATTCGGCGCAGGTTAAGCTGATTGTTGAAGCCCCTGAAATGATCAGAAGTACTGAATTTGGTCAGCAAAAGGACTATTTTCCAGCGGGTATTTTTGTTGAATTTATTGGTTCTGATCAAAAGGCTTTTTCCTGGCTTGAAGCCAATGAAGCTGTTCGCGAAGAAAACTCTGGTAAAATATTTGCCAAAGGTAGAGTTGTATTTGAAAACAACAAGGATCAAAAACTTGAAACGCCCGAATTGATTTGGGATGAGCAAGCAAAAAAGGTATACACTGACAAAATAGTTCGTATTACTGAGCCTTCCCGGGGGGATACCACATATGGTTTTGGGTTTTCTGCAAATCAGGAATTTACTATCTTTGAAATCAAGAAAAAAGTATTGGGTAGGAGAAATATTGCCGACATAATGGCTGGAATTGATTAGTTTTGTCCCAATTTATTCATTTAGATGATTACTACAATTATTTTAGTTGTTATAACATTAATTCTTTCCGCATTTTTTTCGGGATCTGAGATTGCTTATTTATCTGCAAATAAACTCAGTATTGAGGTGCTCAAAAACAAAGGGTCAGGGAAAGGTCGGATACTTGCCACCCTTTATGCAAATCCCAAGTCCTTTTTGAGTACTATGCTTGTTGGCAATAATATAGTACTGGTGATATACACCATCTTATTCAGTTCTATTGTTCAGCCATTTCTTTCATATTTGCTGCCTCAGAGCCCGCCAGCGGTCAATTTGCTGAATACCCTTATTCTAACCGTAGTGATATTGATATTCGGAGAGTATTTGCCTAAAACAATCTTCAGGATGTATGCCAATGAACTGATTTTCAGGCTTGCATATGTTATTAACTTTTTCAAATGGTTTATGGCAGCACCCTCCTGGATCTTAACGTTTACATCAAATATTCTGCTTAAGATATTTTTTCCTAAGATGCCAACGACACTTGAACAATCGATTACCAGACTAGATCTGGAAAAATATATCACCAGTAATGTGAATGAAGAGAAGGATTTCGACAAGGAAATATTGACCAATGCATTGAATCTCAATCAGTTGAAAGTTAGAGATTGTATGGTGCCTCGAAACGAAATTGTTTTTGTTGATAAGCATGATGAACTCCAGGAAATTAAGGACGTATTTGTTAAGTCCAAGCATTCCAGAGTTCTAGTTACTGATGGGGATATTGAAAATATTGTGGGCTACCTTCACCAGCAAGTTTTATTTAAAAATCCAGCTTCTATCAAAAGGTATATCATGGACTTGGAATTCGTACCTGAAGTGATGAATGTTCAGGATCTGATGTACAAATTTATTCGCTCAGGGACAAATATTGCTGTAGTCGTTGATGAATTTGGAGGTACTGCAGGAATAATCACCCTTGAAGATATTCTGGAAGAGATATTTGGAGAAATTGACGATGAACACGATGAAGAAGAGTTTGTTGAGCAAGTTTTTTCAGAAAATGAATATGAATTTTCTGGCAGACTTGAACTGGATTACTTGAACAATAAGTATCCAGGTTTAAACTTGCCAGAGGAGGATTATGTGACACTTTCGGGGTATATTGTTATGACTCATGGCAGCATTCCAGAGCAAGGAGAAGAAATTACGCTTGGAAATCATAAATTTGAAATTCTTAGTAAAAGCGATACAAAAATAGAGACTGTGAGGGTTGTGAAACTTTTCGAACAGCCAGAGGAAGGGTTGCAGTCCTAGCGTTGTGATGCTGTATTCAGACACAAATACAAATAAATTTTTTGTATGAGTAAGAAAGTCATTTTAGCAATTATTGTGCTGATGACCGGCTCATTGATAGGTGTCGGCGTAATCCAGTTTTTCTGGATTAAAAGATCTGTAGATCTGGAAGAAAAGAACTTTAACGACAAGGTTTATTCTGCATTGAATATGGTCCGGAACCATCTTAAAAAAGATGCAGAAGAAAAAATGGATGTCGCAGCTTTACAAAATAGTACAACTGATATTGCGGGAACTAAGATTAATTGGCGTCAAAATCAGCGTAATCGGGATATGGAATCAATGACGCTGCTACTTGATCCAAATCATTTTTTGGAAACAGTCGATAAAGAAATGCTGGATAAGTTGCTGCGCAAGGAATTGGAAGACTTGGGCATATTAATTCCGTATGAGTATGGTGTATTTAGTAAGCAGGTGGGCGACTATATCATTATTAATGGAAATTATGTAGCAACAGCTGTTGCTGATACTACAAAGTCAAGTAATTTAGCCGCTATCAACCCACTAGCAAAAGCTGAGTATAAGGTTTCTCTTTTTTCAAACGAAATTATTGAGCCAGGTTACTTAAATTTATATTTTCCTGGAAAAACCAGATTTTTGTGGTCAAGTTTTATTCCAATATTACTGCTATCTTCTCTTTTTACGGGACTATTATTGTTTTGTTTTTCATTTACGATATATATAATTTTCCGTCAGAAAAAAGTATCCTCCATGAAGACGGATTTCATCAATAATATGACCCACGAATTTAAAACACCTATAGCGACAATTTCCCTGGCTTCTGATTCAATCCTTAGCCCAGGGATTATTGATAGTTCTGAAAAAGTTAAACGATTTATAGGTATTATAAAACAAGAAAATGCAAGAATGTTACAACAGGTGGAGCATGTTTTGCAAGTAGCACAATTGGATAAAAAAGAAATTCAACTAAAATATGAGCTTATAGATATACATGAACTCATAGAGGGGGTGGTTGTAAATGCGGAATTAAAGATACAGTCCAGAGGAGGAAAAATTGAAATTAATCTTTTAGCTACTAAGCATCATCTTACGGGAGATAAATCGCATTTGACTAATCTTGTGAGCAATTTACTTGACAATGCCGAAAAATATACGGTTGGAATTCCAGAAATTATAATTACAACACGCAATACGCGTAAGGGTGTCGATATTTCAATTTCTGACAATGGAATTGGTATTCCTAAGGATGCTCAAAAACATATTTTTGAGCGATTTTACAGGGTGCATACTGGAAATTTGCATGATGTAAAAGGATTTGGCCTTGGATTGAGTTATGTAAAGGATATAGTTGATGCTCATGGAGGTAGGATTTCAGTAAAAAGTGAACTGGGTAAAGGAAGTACGTTTCACATTTTATTGCCTATTTCTGGTGTCCGGTAAAATAATTTTGTTAAAAATATTGTTATGATTTAAAAATATGGATATGGGGAATAAAATATTATTGGTAGAGGATGATCAAAACTTTGGAGATGTATTGCGTTCTTATCTAGAAATGCATGATTTTGAAGTTGTATTAGCTACCGATGGAGAATCTGGGTTGGATTTATTTAGAAAAGATAAATTTGACCTCTGTATTTTTGATGTGATGATGCCTAAAAAAGATGGATTTACGCTTGCTAAAGAAGTTAGGGTAATTCAGTCAGACATTCCTATTGTTTTTCTTACGGCAAAAACCCTTAAGGAGGATGTATTGGAAGGATTTAGGATTGGGGCGGATGATTACATCACCAAACCATTTAATTCAGAAGAATTATTATACCGTGTAAGGGCAGTAATCCGCAGATCAGGAAAGAAATCTGATCAGCCTGAGGACCAGCGAGAATTTATAATTGGTGATTATCACTTTGATTTTCCACTGCGCATTCTTACCTATACAAAAGACGGAAGTAAAGAAAAATTGTCACCGAAAGAGGCCCAGCTGCTCAGACTATTTTGTTTTAGAATAAATGATGTGTTACAAAGATCTGAAGCCCTGACAAAAATTTGGAATGATGACAATTATTTTACAGCAAGAAGTATGGATGTCTTCATTACAAAAATAAGAAAATATCTCAGTCGCGATTCAAAGATTCAAATTGAAAATATTCATGGCAACGGGTTTAGGATGTATATAAAGGAGTCTTGATTTTATTAAAAGATTATGCACTGTATAACAGTATGTTGAAATATATGTGTATTTTATTTTATGTGAAATTGTTACTATTTAATTTGTATATCCAGTGAGGATTGGTTTATTTTGCGGTATCTTTCGAAAATAAAACATTTAATATGTCACAAATTGCAGAAAAAGTAAAAAAAATTATCGTCGACAAGCTTGGAGTTGATGAATCAGAAGTAACCAATGAGGCAAGCTTCACCAACGATCTTGGTGCTGATTCACTGGATACAGTAGAATTGATCATGGAACTCGAGAAGGAATTTGATGTTTCTATTCCGGATGATCAGGCAGAAAAAATCCAAACTGTAGGTCAGGCAATTGCCTTTGTTGAAGAGAATATAGCCCAGTAAAGGGAATATGCTCAAAATGTCCATAAGCTGTATAGTTTGTGGACATTTTGTTTTTTGCGCTGGTCAAACTGGCGTTAGAATTTTGGTGTACACCATTTATTTTCCCTATATTGGATAGTTATTATAAGCCAACAATATGCGAAGAGTCGTTATCACCGGGATTGGGGCACTTACTCCAATAGGCAATAATTACAATACTTACAAAGAAAGTTTGAAAAAGGGTGTTAGTGGTGCAGGCCCTATCACTAAATTTGATGCTTCCAGATTTAAAGTTAGATTTGCCTGTGAACTAAAAGATATTAATTTCGAAGAGATAATTCCCAGAAAAGAAGCCAGACGGATAGATCCGTTTGCCCAATATGCATTGGTCGCGGCTCATGAAGCCATGGAAATGTCAGGTTTAGACCTGGAAAAGATAGATCTCGACAGGGCGGGCGTAGTATGGGGTAGTGGTATTGGTGGTTTTGAGACTATTGAACATGACATTGAAGAGGCAGCAGTCTGGACTGGAGAACCCAGATATAGTCCATTTCTGATTCCTAAACTGATCAGTGATATCGCACCAGGACACATATCCATTAAATATGGATTTAGAGGTATAAATTTTGCTACAGTATCAGCTTGTGCTTCGTCTACTCACGCCATAGCTGCCTCTTTTGACTACATAAGGATGGGAAGGGCAGATATTATGATAACCGGGGGGTCTGAAGCCGCTATTACTAAAGCCAGTGTTGGAGGTTTTGCCTCTATGAAAGCGATGTCAGAGCGAAATGATGATCCTGCTACGGCCAGCAGACCTTTTGATCTTGATAGGGATGGTTTTGTACTTGGCGAAGGAGCTGGTGCATTAATCCTGGAAGACTTGGAGCATGCAAAGAAGCGTGGTGCATACATTTTTGGAGAAATTGTTGGAGCCGGAATGACAGCAGATGCCTACCACATCACTGCTCCCCACCCAGAAGGCATAGGTGCCAGAAACGTTATGAGACTCGCTATACAAGATGCCGGTCTGAAACTTGAGGACTTAGACTATGTAAATGTCCATGGCACTTCAACACCACTTGGAGATATTGCAGAGACAAAGGCGATTCAACAATTATTTGGTGAACATGCCTACAAACTTAATATTAGTAGTACAAAATCGATGACAGGGCATTTATTGGGAGGTGCAGGAGCGGTGGAGGCAATTGCTTGTATTGCCGCTATTCAGGATGGATTTGTGCCACCTACAATTAATCATTTTACTGATGATCCTGCTTTCGATCCAAAGCTTAATTTTACATTTAATGAACCACAGGAAAGAAAAATAAAAGTTGCACTGAGCAATACGTTTGGGTTTGGTGGTCATAATGCCTCCGTAGTGGTGAAAAAATTTGAATAGCATTGGACGCTCTCCGCAGGATTTACAATCGTTATCTTTCTTCAGACAGAAGAACGGCCAACAGACTGCGTATAATATTAGGTTTTACACCAGTACGTATTAACTTATTTAAGACTGCCTTTTATCACCGCTCCATGAATCAGGAGACTCCCGGGAAAATGTCAAATGAACGTCTTGAATTTCTGGGTGATGCTATATTGTCTACGATCGTAGCAGAATATCTGTTTAAAAAATATCCCACACAGGATGAGGGCTTTTTGACCAAAATGCGGTCTAAAATTGTCAAGAGACATACATTAAATGAAATAGCTGATCAGATGGGAATTGATGTTATACTCTCTGAGTATAGCATGGGTAAAATGAGTAGCTCCATGCTTGGAAATGCCCTGGAGGCCCTTGTTGGTGCTATTTATATCGAATTTGGATATGAAAAGACCAAGCAATATGTCATTCGTCATATACTGATAAAATACTTGGACATTAATGAACTTGAACAAAAAGATGACAATCATAAATCTCAATTATTGGAGTGGTGTCAGAAAAATGGCAAGGAAATAAACTTTACTACTTTATCTAGGTTTAAAGTGGACAAAAGAGATTGTTTTAAGGTTGCCGTAGTTGTAGACGGCAAGGAAATTTCGACAGCTGAGGATTTTAATAAAAAATCCGCTGAACAAATGGCTTCTCTAAAAGCAATTGACCATTTTAATATCAGGATGATTTAGGTCTATGGATTCACTTACTCAAATGGTACTTGGAGCAGCAGTAGGAGAAGCTGTTTTGGGTAAAAAACTTGGAAACCGTGCAATGGTTTGGGGTGGAATTGCTGGGACAATTCCTGATCTCGATGTTATTGCAAATTCCTTTATGTCACCGATTGATGCTCTTGCATTTCACAGGGGTATTACGCATTCATTTGTTTTTGTAATTATTGCATCCTTATTGCTTGGAAGGATGGTGCCCTGGCAATATCATTGGAAACACCATAAGACTTTAGCTATTATATTATGGGGTGTGCTAGTTTCGGGTATGGGGTTTGGCATTGCTGCACTAAGTTCTTTTCAATGGCAGGGTATAGTCATCGGACTTTTATTTGGGCTATTGTTGTTTGGCATTATCAGAAAGAGATATAGTAGAGATAATTATATTGCTAATCCTGCAATTTCTGTTCGAGAATGGACCGTTTTCTTTTGGTGGACTTTAATTACACATCCATTGCTGGATTGTTTTACGACTTATGGTACCCAGATGCTACTTCCTTTTTCAGACTACAGAATCTCATTCAATAATATCGCAGTTGCTGATCCATTTTATACAATTCCATTTTTATTTTTGCTATTGGCAGCTGCATTTAAGTCAAAGGATAGCAAATGGCGAAGCAGGCTCAACTGGATTGGCATTGGCGTCAGTTCTGCTTATATGCTTTTGACGATTGTCAACAAGCAAGTTGTAAATTACAGAATGGAGCAGACGCTACAGCAAATGGGGATCTCATATAACAGATATATGACAACACCAACCATTTTAAATAATATACTATGGGCTGGTATCGCAGAAACGGACACTTCCTTTGTTTATGGTCAGTACTCTTTTTTTGATAAAGGTAACACCTTTACATTATCAGAAGTCTCTAAAAACCATCATGTCATTGAAAATTCAAAAGATTCAGATCACACACTAAAAACACTGAACTGGTTTTCTAATGGGTATTTCAGAATTGAAAAAGATTCAGAAAGTCAATTTAGATTTTTTGACTTAAGGTTTGGAGGATTTAAATTTAAATCGGATAATAAAGATCAATTTGTTTTTAGTTTCACTTTAATTAAAGATGCTCAGGGGCAGTTTATAATGCAAAAACCTCCTACCCGTCCTCGGGATGGTGACGCCAATGAAATGTTTTCAGCACTCATGAATAGAATTAAAGGAATTTAGCACCTTTTTTAGGACTAAAAAAATGTTAAACACCCTCTCTTTGCTTTAAATGACTTAATTTTAACGTAATTTTGACCATTTTAGATCTTTGCACTTTGGGTATATTTTTTTTTATTGTGCTTTGGTCTTCATTCAGAAAAATTTACCAGCGTGAATATGTTTTCATATTATAAAATTAAACGCTCATTGCGTCATTATATTTCTGTGCTGATGGGAGGAGTTCTATTGGTGCAAATGCCTTTAGGAGCTCAGGATATATATCACCGCACATATAATGTGCAGCGTGGCGAGGAGGTCCTTAATCTTACGTCTATTCCACTTGCTGATGGTAATTTTTTGTCATTAGATTTGCTACGGGATTCATTGAGTGATGTCGCCAATAATTTACTTATCACAAATTATGATAAGAAAGGTAATGTCAATTTTTCAAACAGAATTTTTACCGGTGCTGATTCCATTACAGTATTGCCCACTACAGTAAGTTTGGAAAGAAAATTTGGGGGAGTCTATTTTAGTGCTGTATTCATTGCCGACGAAGTTGCGCACAAAATCTTTGGTGCCCTTAATCAATTTGGAGATATCAGGTGGTTGAGAAAGCATGTAATTTCAAATGCTGATACTTGGATTTATGGGCCATCCATTTTTACTATCAGAGATACTTTTATGTATCTTGCGACACATCATCAGGTAAAGGATAGTCTCAAACTCTTTGTTGGAAAATCTGACCTTAATGGTAATCTTCAATGGTCACGACTATATGAGCCACAATTGGATACTTTTGGAAAAGATGCTGCTGCTGTTCTGTCATCGCAAATACAGTTGACCATGGACACTACTTTTGCGATCTCCGGACTTGTTAGTGATGGCCAAAATGTGGCTCCATTTTTATTGGAATCAGATAGTATGGCCAATGTTGTTATGAGTATAAGGTATTTGGATTCATTGAATAGAATTTCAGTCAGTGAAGGAACAGAAGCCTTAAAACTTGCAGATTCTACTTTTGTCCTTGCCGGAACAGTTGATTCCATTAATGGAGTTTATAACCCATATGGGTTTGTGCTGAAAACGGATACATCAGGTCAGGTGATTTGGTCTAGGAAGATCTCTCTTGGAGCAGGTACAAATACCAGAATTTCCAATTTATCGATTGGTCTCGATAGTAAACTTATTATTTCAGGGACGGCTAAGGATTCCTTATCAGCAAGACCTTTTACCTGGATAATTAAAATGAATAATAACGGCTCTATCAATTGGCAGAAAAAATACCCAAGAATTGAAGTTACTGAAAATCATCGTGGGAATATGTATGGAACTATGGACAGTGGCATAGGATTGATGAGTTCTACACATGAATCCGGTAAACAAGTGCTTCATTTTATAAAAACTGATATTAATGGTTCTAGTGGATGTGCTCAAGATATAACAGAAGAAGTTATTTCCAATTATACGATGTATGCTGATACCCTTTACTGGACCTTTGCAGATTCAGGGAAATTTGAACTGCAAACAGCTGAAAGGGGAGCTTATTTATATAAAATTCCGGTAATTACACTCAATGATCAGCCGACATATTGTCCGAATGAACCTATTGCGCATGTACTTGACACACCCATTCCTGGAGCAGTTTACTACAAATGGAGCAATGGAATTGAAGGAGATTCAGCAAGCACCATTACCATATATGATACAGAGCAATATTCAGTAACAGTCACTGTAGATGACGGAAGACAATGTTACATGATGTGTGATACGGTTCAACTTAATAGATATACCGAACCATCAGTGCGTATTGTAGAGTCTTTGGGCGATTTTTGTACAACAGGTAAAATTAGGTTATCCAGAATATATACCGCAGGAGCACCAAATATTATTCAAAGATTATGGAATACTGGAGAAACAACAGACTTTATTGATGTCAATCAGACTGGTATTTATTCTGTAACAATAACAGACAGCTGTAATGAGCTGGCAGAAGCTTCCATAAATGTCCAGCAATTGCCACGAATACTTACATCAGCAATAATAAATAAGGATTTCTCGAATATTTGTCAACAGCAAACCGGTCTTCTGACTGCAGTTGGCAATGCCAGTTTGCTTACGATGACATATTTGTGGAATACCGGTTCTGATTCGCAGGTAATTACAGTTTCTGAACCAGGAACTTACACCGTAACTATTACGGATCAGTGTGGCAATAAAGCCACGGCTTCTGTAACCATTCCTTTGTCCGAATTTAGAAGAGTTACATTGGATGGTATTGAGGTCGATGACACATTCTGCAAGGATGGAAAAATAACTATTACAATGAGTTATTCAGGTGATGCCGATATTATATGGAGTAATGGTGAAAAGAATAAAACTTCAATTGTTGTAAATCAGGGGGGATTGTACAAGGTTACAGTAAGTGATAAACAATGTAACAGCAATTTCAGGGAAGGATCTGTTTTCGTTGATAAATTGCCCCGACTTGCAAGTGCCCAAATAGATAGCATCAATTTTTCAAAAGATTGCGAAGATATATTTTATAATATTATAGTAGGAATAACCCCGGTTCCCGGGCAATCGGCTGAACTTTTAAAGTACCTTTGGAATACTGGTGAAACAACCAAAGATATCAGGGTGACGCAATTTGGAACATATACCGTAACAATTACGGACAATGATTGTAAAGAAACTGTGCTAACTGCAGAAGTAGAAGCTCCTGCTCTTCTAAAATTTGCAGAGGTATTCTTTCCTGAAACTCAGGATACACTTACACAGCCTTATAATTCTAGTTTTGGCCCAATTATCGATGAAGATGTATGCAGGGAATCAATTTCAGAATATGAATTCCTTATTTTCAATAGATGGGGTCAAAAGGTTTTTGAATCAAATGATATAAATTTGGAATGGAAAGGCCGCAGGGAAGATGATACCACTAAAAAAGATCCAACAGAAGTATATGTTTGGAGAGTACGATATAAAGCTTTTGGTTTGGAATTTACAAATTCAGGTGACGTAACATTAGTCAGATTTTTATCCAGGTAAATAAGGTATTTCAAAAATAGTAATCATTCTTAAAAAGAATCTATTTATAAAGATTTGATGATTAACCAACCAAAAAAGCCTGTATTAAATCGGATGAATTAATAATAGCATATTAAATTTTGATTTTTAGCATAATTCGAAACAATAGCACTATAAACTTGTTAATCTTACTTATCAGAAAAATTTAATTATGATATCTACAGAAACAAAATTGAATTACAGGGTTAAAGATATAACACTGGCAGAATGGGGTAGAAAAGAAATCATGTTGGCTGAAGCTGAAATGCCTGGTCTCATGGCTATACGCGAAGAGAATAGAAACAGCAAACCACTAAAGGGTGCTAGAATAGCCGGATGTCTTCATATGACTATTCAGACAGCGGTACTTATAGAAACGCTGGTTGAACTTGGTGCAGAGGTTTCCTGGTCTTCATGTAATATTTTTTCAACGCAGGATCATGCAGCAGCAGCTGTTGCACAGGCCGGGATTCCTGTTTTTGCATGGAAGGGTATGAATGAGCAGGAATTTGACTGGTGTATAGAGCAAACATTATTTGCCTTTTCTGATGGTAAGCCATTAAATATGATTCTTGATGATGGTGGAGACCTTACCAATATGGTATTTGACCGTTACCCGGAGTTAGTACAAGGTATAAAAGGCCTTTCTGAAGAAACTACTACCGGAGTTCATCGCCTTTACGAACGTGAGAAAAACGGTACCCTGGTCATGCCTGCTATAAATGTAAATGATTCTGTTACTAAATCCAAGTTTGATAATAAATATGGATGTAAGGAGTCATGTGTTGATGCTATAAGAAGAGCTACGGATATTATGATGGCTGGAAAAGTAGCTGTTGTAGCAGGATACGGAGATGTAGGCAAAGGATCAGCTGCTTCTTTACAGGGAGCTGGATGTCGAGTTATAGTAACTGAAATAGATCCAATATGTGCTTTACAAGCTGCTATGGATGGCTTTGCTGTAAGAAAAATGGAAAATGCCATTCGTGAAGCTAATATTGTTGTTACCGCTACAGGTAATAAAAATATTGTCAGAGGAGAGCATTTCAGCATGATGAATGACAAAACTATCGTTTGTAACATTGGTCACTTTGATAATGAAATTGACATGGCCTGGCTAAATGATAAATATGGACATACCAAGGATACCATTAAGCCTCAGGTCGATATTTACAGGGTAGACGGCAAAGATATTATTGTACTTGCTGAA
>JAUMBJ010000049.1:1217-3854 GCA_032115755.1 Saprospiraceae bacterium | reverse complement strand
ATTAGGAATAATAAAAGCACCCGCTACCAAATAAGTGTAATAGGTAATAATTCTCCAAAGCAACATTACGATGGTAGCGATACCTACCGGAATATACTCTGCATAAAATCCTCCAAAAAGATATTCTGCTACGCCAGAACCTCCAGGTGTTGGACTAAAAGCCGTAATATTGTACATGGCGTCACCCCTTGCCACAATTAAAAAATGATCATATAATGACAAATCTGAAGAAGAAATAACAGCCAAAATCAGAAAATTGACAATTAAAAACCTACACAGCCATGCTCCTGAGGTAGCTACAAAAGATTTTAAATGAAAACCCAAAGGCTTCTCTCTCATCTGTAACGAGGCTTCTACCATATCAAGTCCCGTTTTCCTTAAATTATATCTGAATCGCTTCAAAAATGGAATTTTACTTATAATGAAAAAGAATCTTTTAGTGGCCGAAGGATTGATGAAAAGTCCATAAAAAAATAAAATACCGTACCCCAGCATAAAGATAAATACCGCAATAATGGTAAATCCGAATGTTTGAAGATCTGACCAGTTCAATGCTCCCGGTCTTATCATTGAGGGTCCAAAAAACATGTAAAATATTACCAGCGAAAGTATCATAAATAAAGTATCCAGAACCATACTGTAAAGAACCAGTGCCACTGTTTTACCACCTGATAATTTTTCCTGTGACAAAAAATACATGGCTACCCCTGAACCACCAACGCTTGTAGGTGAAATAGCAGAGGAAAAGTCCCAGATAGTTATAAGTTCAAAAGATTTTAACCATCCGAAAAAGTTGTCAGTCATGATCCGCAATCTCCAAGCATAAAATGTATGGCGTAAAAAATAAATAAATACGGCCAGAAAGAGCCATATATAGGCATGGTAGGAGTAATCAATTTTAAGTAGCTCTTCAACATCAAGCTGTCTATACATTAGCCACAAAACAACTGCAAGACCTATTGCTGTGGGCAAAATAATCTTGGAAAAATTCAATCCATGCAGGACGTGATCATCAGATTTCTGGCTTTCTCTCAATGGTATTTTTTATAAAGAGCTTTACTGTGATTTCGATGAGATTGCAACAATAAAAACCTCTAAAAGTTTGCAAAACTAAGAGTTTGACAGCTTGTCTGCACACAATTTGTGATAAAAAAGAAGGGCTGCAGCATTAACAAAGAAAAACGGACCGACTTTATCTGTTTCAATCAAATCATTAATGAGTAACATAGACAACATAATAATGTACGACAAATAAATAGCCATGATTATGTTTCTATCTTCCCGTTTATGAGTGAGATGATAAACTCGTTCCGAAATAATAAGCAAAATAATACATAAAACAAGAAAAATTAAAAATCCAAACACCCCCTGTTCGACAAAGGTCATCAGAAAATAATTGTGAATACCTGACTGGTCAGGGTTGTCCGATACATATGTCTGAAATCGGCTTATCGAATAGGATTTGTAATGTGTATAAAATGTTCCTGGTCCAAATCCCATTAATGGCTTATCGGAAATCATTTCAACACCAGCCATCCACCGATATACCCTTTCCATAGTGGATATATCCTCTAACTTGTAGGTGGCTTCAATAAGATTATCAAATTCAGTATGCGATATAGTTTTTTCAAATTCAGGTGTAAAATCGAGATACTTGTTGTTGTATGTTAGAAAAGCAACGCCGGCAATAAAAAACAATGCAGTAACCAAAAGTGCATGCACGACCCACTTTTTTTGCATAATAAAATATGCTCCAATAGCGATAAATATAGCAATAATGGCAGCCCTGGTATATGAAAAATAAATTCCCGTAAGAAAAACAAGCAGTACCATAGACAAAACAAGTTTTTGGGAACTGCCCTTATCAGCATTGACTAAAAATGCCCACACAAAGGGGAGGCACACCACGCAAATAGCAGCGTAACTTACGTGATTCCTAAAAAAAGGACGTACTACATCATAGCTGCTGATAAATGAAAAATCTTCCTGAGCATGCCTTATCAGCACAATGAGGATAGCGAAAAATAAAAATTTGTATAAAATTTTATATATTTTCTCAAAATCCCGCTGATACTTAAAAAATAAAATGGGAAAAATAAAAAATGGTATTAAATACCACAACTTAGCCAGGAAAAATTTGGTTGAAATGAGTAAGTTCTGTGAGTTGATCACCGTAAGGAAAAGCCATACTATATGAATCAAAAATATCAAAAATATAGGATGTTTCCAATAAAAGATATCCATATTAAAATGACGTCGGATGAGAACAAATACTACAATCAATGACATCAATATCATAGCCGGCTCAGAAGGCAGATCTGTTCCTATACCAGGACCTTCAAAATAGTACTCTATTGAAAATGGCAAAACTGTAAATATCCCATAAAATAGGTTTCTGTAATCCGTTGAAACCCACAATAAAATCATAAGAGATGCGGGAAAGATAAAAGGTATAAGTGTTTCAAGGTAGACTGAAGTCGCTGCTGCCACCATCAAGCAACATACCATAGTAAGGTATATCCTTTTAATATTTATGGGCGTACTGGGTAGTGCTATCGACATATTAGGAATCCGGATATTATTACTGATGCTTTCCAAAATTTTCAGCAATATAAACGCCAATACAACTCATAAAAA
>JAUMBJ010000049.1:0-1207 GCA_032115755.1 Saprospiraceae bacterium | reverse complement strand
CCAGTATCACCCATACTGATCTTTTTGGTCGTGATTTTTGAACAGGAATTTGAGCTGCTTCTACCAAATGGAGCGATGTAAACGGGGCATTAATAGATGCCGCAAGCTGCTTTTTACGTTCCTTATCCAGAGCAATCTGGTCGATGATACGTTCCTGCTCTCTTTCCATTTGTAAAATAGGGGATACCATTTTGGCATAGACCAAATTTTCATTTTTTATTTTTTCCAGTTTACTTCGAAATCCTGATTCCCTGGCAGCATACTTATCTATAGAGTCCTTATTCAGCTTATTGTTTTTATAATAAAGGTACTTTGCCTTGGCTTCCTCCAGATCTGCAGTTGTCCGTGTAATCAGACTGGTATAAATTTCGCCCTGTGTTCTGGTATCTAGAATATTATTTTCCAGCTTTAATCTTCTAATTTGTCCTGCAAGTGAATCATTTTGCAACTGTTTTATGGTCAAATTTTGCTCATATCCATTCAACAGGTTTTTTTGGCTCTCCTTTACGATTATCTGTGCCATACTGCCAATTTTATCCCTGGCGGCATTGGCAATTGCTGCGGCCATCTTAGGATCTTGATCTTCCACCATAAGCTGTAGGGCACCGTACTTTGTCTTTATAGTCTGAAAATTATCTAGCAATTCCTGACGAACTTTATATTTAGCTTTGGGATCTTCTGTGTCTATATCATAATGCTTGTAAAGGTTAAAAGAATCTATTAGAAACTGATTTAATTCATAGGAAAGCGCAATGGTAAATAACCGATCAAGGTCATTGTCATCTCCATAAATTCTAACATTTTTATCCAAGCCTCCTATTGGAATAGGTTCCGCTAGGTCTGGACTGGCTGCATAAAATATAGTTTCTGCCCTGTAATAGTTGGGCATTAATAAACTAACAAAAGCACTTACGAATGCAATTCCAAAAGTTGCCATGATGATTTGTCTTCGCCACTTTTTTAGTACTAAAAAAACATCATTTAAATTATACGTTTCGTTCATATTTCTTGCGTTTACATGATCAAATTATACCTGGCTCATAGTATATTTGAATTTCACTAGCCAAGCTTATCATAAGGAATTGGGTTTGTTAAATTTTGGAATCATCTTTAAAATTAAAGCCCAATTTTATTTTTTATGAAATCGACATGAGTAAAAAAATCATTTGCACACAAACCACAATGATTATTTTGCTCATCAAAGATT
>JAUMBJ010000048.1:31994-39317 GCA_032115755.1 Saprospiraceae bacterium | reverse complement strand
GATGAGGTGATAATTTCTGGTTTTAATATTTTCAGCCCTTATAAGCTTTATATCTTTTTCTATAATATTGATTTCTATCCCAGATTTGGCTGCATTTTCTTGGAGGAGCAATGCCACACGCTTACCAAGTTCTTGACCCGTGATATAAATATCCAGTTTGAGCTCCTGGAGCGTACCATCAATCATTTTGTCGGCAATGCCATTTTGATTGCTATCAGTCCAGCCGGCACCCTTTATCAATTTAGTCGCCAAATTGACATCAAACTTTATCGGTGCAAGGTTTTTAAGGTAATATGGTTTATTTGGATGAACTGGACTAAACAATCTTTTTCCATAACCATTTTCCAATGTTTGTATGATTCTATCCACATCTAAAAGGTGATTTAGTGCTTTTCTGATATTAACATCCTGCAGCTTAGGGTCGGAGTTATTGATTAAAATACAATAATATTTATTAAGCTGTGGCGTAAAAAAATGAAATTTTGAGGCATACTGACCATCATTTTTTAATTCCTCAAATGCATCGGAAGAAACCTCATTCATGACATCGATTTTTCCTTCCTTTAATTGTAATATAGCGGAAAGCTCGTCAGGTATGATACTAAAGACTATTCTATCCGGATTCTGTTGGAGGGATGGGAATCGGTATTTATTTCCCCAATAATTCTGTTTTTTTTCAAGAATTATATATTGTTCAGACTCCCAGCCAACGAATCGATATGGCCCGGCACCACTTATCATGCTAGAGGAGAATTGCTGTCCGTTAAATTTTTCGCTAAAATGTATAAAACTGCTGTCTTGCAATACTTCTGATACATAGGATGTATCCTCTCTTAACCTAATTAGATCCAGCCCCGAAAGTTTATTTTCATTATCGTAAAAATAGGCTGGATAGATCTCAAAATTTAGCGCTATTTCCAAGGCGCTCATATGGTCTTCGGCTAAAATGATACTACATTTTTTGGGATTTTTAGAATCAATTTCGACATCAGCAATGTATTGCATCGACTCCCGATATCGCGCTGCATTTGTGAGCGGTAGCATGACGGATTTTATAGTAAACAATACATCATGTCCTGTCACAGGGCTATTGTTTTCCCAAACAGCATCTGCGACTATTTCTATATCAAATCTAACTCCCCCTTTCCATTTACCCGAAGTAATAGGAATTTTTGCAGGTATTGATTTGATGAGCACAGGCGAAAACGATAAATCTTTCGGGCTAAAATCGGCAAGTGGCAGGTGTATATACTGATAAACTTCCCGAGCCAGGGGGTTGGGAAAAATGAGTGGGTGTAACCGCTCTGGATCTTTTTTTAGCCTGATATGAATTTCATCGTTCACTTCTATCACTCCTTGTTTACAGGAATTGTGGTAAACTAGGATAAATACTAGGAAAAGTGTGTATAGTCGGTAGGTCATGGAAAACATTTTTATCAAAGCAAAAGTACATTTTTCAAATTACTTTTTCAATCAGCTAAAAAGGTAATGCCGTATTGCTGATCTTTTTTGAAAATTTATTGTTTATTGTCCCTAAAATAAGCACAATGACATTAAGGAAGCATATTTTGATTGCAGGTGGAACCGGCCTCGTTGGAAAAAGACTTTTACATTTTTTACCATCTGATCAATATGATATCACTTTATTGTCAAGGAATCCACAAAATAGACAAGATGGTATAGCCACGGCCAAGTGGGATCCCAATTCAGATTACATAGATCCTAAAATAAAACCCGCAGATATCATTATAAATCTCGCCGGAGAAGGAATAGCCGACAAGCTATGGACAAAAAAGCGAAAAAATCAATTAATTGATAGTAGGGTAAATAGTACGGAGTTACTAAATAAATGGATTCAATCCCAGGATCAAAAACCAGAATTATATTTGTCCGCATCAGCAGTCGGATATTATGGCCATCGCGGTGAGGAATGTCTGACAGAAAAATCTGCATCAGGGAGCGAGTTTCTTTCTCAATGTTGCCGATTTTGGGAGGATGCCGCATTCAAAGTTAAGCCATATGTATCTCGTGTAGTCATCCTGAGGATAGGCATTGTACTCAGTACTGCAGGAGGAGCATTACCAAAAATGCTGATGACCAGATTTTCAGGGTTTCTAAGTTGTTTTGGAAGTGGTCAACAGTATTATCCCTGGATACATTTGGATGATCTTTGCCATTTAATTTCTGAGGCCATTAATAACAATACTTTCGATGGAGTATATAATGCAGTCGCCCCTCAGGAAATTTCGCAAAAAGCCATGATGCAAGAAATTGCAGGGGCACTTGGTCTATTCAAGATAATAATTCCTATTCCCGCATTTTTACTTAAAATTGGAATGGGAGAGATGTCAAAAGTTGTACTAAATAGTAATCGCGTAATTCCTGAAAGGTTAATGTCAAAGGGATTTGGATTTAGGTTTACTGCTTGCGGTACAGCAGTAAAGGACCTTCTTGAGCGAAAAATTTAAGCGTATTTTTTCTTAGAAATCTTATTGAATGTAATATCTCTTTGCATATTGCATTTATGAGGACCTACCTCAAAGGATCTTTTTGCAGCGTGTTTAGTAGCCCTGTTGTGAACCCGCTTCCTCCAGTTTTTCCAGGACTGTAGTTTAAGCTCCTGCTTCATCAACAAGATTACCTCCTTTTCTGAAAGTCCAAACTGTGCTTTGATAGCGTCAAAAGGAGTCCGGTCTTCCCATGCCATTTCTATAATTCTGTCCTTATCTTGAGCATTTATCATAGATCTAACCTTTAATACTTAAAATCTTAATTTCTACCCGTTGATTCCGTTTTCTTCCGGTGGGTGTTTTATTGTCAGCAATAGGCTGTCTTTTACCATATCCCTTAAACTGGATTTTATCAGGTGCAATACCTTTTCTTACCAGGTATTCGGCAACAGCTTTAGCCCTAAGCGTACTTAATTTATCGCAATACTCATGCGTTGGGATATTATTGGTGTGGCCCCCTATTTCAATGACGATATTTTTGTTATACAATAAGAAGTTATAAACTTCATCCAAAACTTCGAACGAATTTAAAGAAATCGATGAGCTATCTTCACTGAAATAAAGATTTTTGATCTCAATAGTCTGTCCCTCCTTAAGATCAGTTCTGGAAAGTTCTGTCATTATTTTGGGTTTCCTCTCTGTTGCAGGTTCCTTTGGCTTTGTTTCCTGCTGCTGTGGTTTTGAGGTGGATGGTTTTTTTTGTTTGTGAGGTGGAAGTTTTTTTTCAGGAATCCTGGAATTAGAAGCCAATAGTGGAGTTTCACCGGGACAAGCTTCTTGTATTATAGCTGAACCTCCATCTATGAGCAAATTTCCATTGTAAGGGAAAAGTGTAGGAGTTTTATAAAATGCAGAAAATGTTATGTACCTGATATTATTTTTTGGTTTAAAGTCAAAGTTAAAAATCTGCCAACTGGAGTTGCTCACTGGAGCGGATTCACCAAGTAATTCCATTTCCTGACACAGGGTACTTCCTCCCCAGATTCTTAGTACCACAGGCGTGTTATAGTTTGCTTCTACTCCGGTAGTTCTGGTTAGACTAATATATCGGGGGGCCCTTGCCAGATTGATGATAAAGGAATAACATTTCCCAGCCTTCAATTCTTCATCAAGGCGCTGACTTACAGATTCATATGTGTCATTATCCCGGGTAACCATTCCCAAGTAAGTCTTTCCATCTGAGGCAGGCAGATCGTTTTCCCACCAGCCGTTTGGATGTATATCCGGAGGTGTTTCCCCCCTGAAACCATGAATGGGTGCACAATCTGTCCAGTTTTTGATGCCGCTCCAAAACTCATTAGTGCCGCGCTTAGGTGTATCCTCAAATGAAGGATTTTTAATGAAAATAGTGTCTATCTGACCAAAGCCAAGATGGGAGGAGATCAACCAGCAAAAGAAGGTTAGCGATATTATATGTTTTTTCATATTGGCGGATAAAACCAAAAAACATTAAACTGCAAAATTACACTAATTATGATGAGAATATACGTCATTAAAGAATCTTTAACGAATTAAGCGGGTACAAGTAGATTTTAATTCTTGAATTTTGATTTGTGTTTAGCTCTTATGGCTTGAAATATCAATACCCTTAATTTTTCGATAAAGCTCCGTAGCATAACCATCAGTCATGCCCGATACAAAATCAAGTACACCCATAACTTTTTCATAGGGTGTAGCATGCTGTTGACTCAGATTAAATTGTTCAGGAATCAATAAAAGACTTTTCTGCTCAATATTGGAAGGTTTTTCTTTGAGTATGGCAGGAATAAAGATACCCAGCAAGGCGGACATGACATTGTATCCGGCAAGTTCTACTTCGATAACAGAATGATGGTTGTATATTTTTTGAACGGATATTCGGTCAATATTGATCAGGGAAGGACATTGTTTTTCAAGCATATCCATCAGGGAATGATTCCAATGTCCGGTTAGGATTTCAGAATGGTGCTCAATAAATATTTCGGAAACCCGGGAAATCAACACACTGATACATTTTGCCCTTAGATATGAAACTTTTTCATTTTTATCGCCAATTCTATGGAGCACATTCTGGATACCCTCTATTTTTTGCCGGTCAGCAAACAATTCTTCCAGCAACATGAGGAAATAAGAGGAAATTTCTTCCAGTGAGATGATGCCTATTCTATGGGCATCCTCCATATCAATAATTCGATAGCAAATATCATCTGCCGCTTCTACAAGAAATACAAAAGGATGTCTGTGTCCTGAAATTGTGTCATTTGTCTGTACAACTTCCATATGGAATTCATCAGCAATTTTAAGGAAAACTTCTTTTTCAGACTGGAAAAAACCATATTTTTTGGTATGTACTTTTGTTTTATCAACAGATAGGGAATCACAGGGATACTTTAAAATAGATACCAATGTCAAATAGGTAAGTCTTTGTCCACCTGCCATTTTTCCAATAAATTGCCTAGTCAGATGCCTAAGGGCATTGGCATTTCCTTCGAATTGAATAAGATCCCTCCACGATCCTTCATCAAAAAAATGACGGAGTACATGGCCTTCAATGAGGTCATTTTCATGTTCTTGAAAATAATAAGCGATGGCTTTTTCTCCTGAATGACCAAATGCCGGATTGCCTATATCATGGGCAAGACATGCTGAAGCAATTAATCCCGATAAATCATTTTTATAAAAATCAATGGCTTGAGATGTTAGTTCTTTAATAGAATTTTCAATTATTTTTTTACCAATAATGGTTCCAAGCGAGCGGCCTACTGAAGCAACTTCAAGGGAGTGTGTCAATCTGTTGTGAACGAAAACATTTCCTGGCAAAGGAAATACCTGTGTTTTATCTTGCAATCTTCGAAAAGCGGACATAAACAGGATTCTGTCATAATCCCTTATAAATTCAGACCGGTGTTCGGAATCAGCAGGTTTATCGTAGCCGTATCGGCGATATGAAATCAGGTTTTCCCATGTCGACATACACCGTTTTTTATCCTAAGTGGGTTTATAACGTAAAAATAAAAAAAATCCTCAAACACCATTGTATTTTAGATGTTCATAACTTTTTATCAAATGGGATTATTTTACATTTTCATTCATTTGATAAATATTATATTCTGTAATTTTGTTTTGATGGAAAATTGATAGGCATGCAAGATTTTAGACATCAGGCATATTTTCAGTACTACAAAATGGAAAAGGATGCCTACCATGACAGAGTAAAATTCTTTGAGGATTTTCAGCAGGATATTTCCATGCTCGATCCTGATCAGCGCATTGAAATAGAGATTGATTATCTAATATGCCTCTTTGAGATTGGTCGATATCAGAGATTTCTCCAATATGCGGATAGCACTATTGAGGATGTAATATTTTACAATATCTACCAATATGAAAATTCAAATATTTACCCAGAACTACTTTTCAGAAAAGCTGCCTGCCAGTATCATCTTGGTCAGCGGGAACAATGCGAAAATATTTTGGTGCAGCTCATTAGGATGCAGCCAGATCATAAACCAGCTTGTACGCTCCTTGCTATCTGCAAAAGAAAAAGTCATGAGGGTATCCTCGTAGCCTTCCAATCCTTGGCCGTTGTAAGCCTTATGCTGGTGTTGAGCATTACATTCGCGCGAATTTTACTGATTGAACCATTTTTTGACGCTTATTTACAACCTTTTTTGAATATACGAAATGCTTGTATAGCTACAGCATTTTTAGCATGGATAAGTGGAGAGTCATGGATTAATTACCGGATTTATAGAGAAACTAAACGATTTTCTTGGACATTATTAAACTGGATTTTAGATCTTGCTTCATCAAGAAAATAGTTTTCCCATTCTTCCTGAATTATAATATTAACCCTAAAAAATATATCCTTTGTCAAATCCAAAATATCTAATTGAGCAAATCTATTTGAAAATACGCATAATTTACCAAAGGTAAAATGTTTAAATATACATTGCTGATTATCGGCTTAATGTTGCTTGCCCACGCTGTAAAATCTCAGAAAACCGATACCTCGGCTCTATTGGAAGAAATTGTGGTT
Source organism: Saprospiraceae bacterium (assembly GCA_032115755.1). Lineage (GTDB taxonomy): Bacteria > Bacteroidota > Bacteroidia > Chitinophagales > Saprospiraceae > OLB9. The sequence continues at coordinate 32,789 of JAUMBJ010000048.1, read as the reverse complement.
AAAGGTCTTGAAATGAACAGGTCCAAAATAGAAACACCACTTGCCATAACGAGCTTGCAAAAAGACCAGTTGTTGTTATGGTCTTCTGCCGGACCATTACCCTTATTTAGCCAGTCACCTGGCATTCGATTGGAAGAAAGGTCACCTATGAGTTATCGTATTGCAGTACGCGGAAGTGCAGTAAGGTCTCCATTTGGTGTTCGAAATGTTAAAATTTATTTCCAGGACGTACCGCTTACAGATGCTACCGGCAATACATATTTTAATGGCATTTCTTTTAATATGCTAAATCAAATGGAATGGATAAGAGGGGCAGGGGGAAGCATTTATGGTGCGGGCCTCGGCGGAGTAATACATCTTTACAGTAAAATTGGTTTTCTTTCATCTTTAAATCCGGAACATAAATACAGAATGGAATCTTCTGTGGGGGCTTTTGGAACATGGCGCAATTCAGGGGAATATAAGTTTTCAACACCAAAGACTGCATCACATCTTTATGTTAGTTATGACAGGTCTGATGGTTATAGGTCTCATAGTAGATCCAACATGTATTCGATTTTACTGCAGCAAAAAAGATTATTAGGTGATAAACACATTTTATCATGGCATTTTTATTATTCCGGACTCGATTACAGGACTCCCGGAGGCCTCACTTTAGCGCAGATGGAGGCAGATCGCACTATGGCAAGACCAGCTACGCCTTTTACTAAAGGCGCTATGGAACAAAATGCGGGAATCTATCAACAACTTAGTCAGGTGGCTATGACGCATCAATTTGCATTTCGCGAACATTCC
>JAUMBJ010000048.1:19634-31980 GCA_032115755.1 Saprospiraceae bacterium | reverse complement strand
ACATCTGTTTTTATAAGAGGTGTTACGGTTGAAAATCCCTTTATTACCAATTATGAAGTTAGAAATGAGTGGACGCCAGGTTGGAGATCAGTATGGAAACATCAATTCAAAGGGCATAAATTTGCTGCTGATTTTACTTTAGGATCTGAAGGGATAATCACCGGCGTCCAAAGTAATGTTTATGCAAATGTTTTCGGCAAACAGGGCGAATGGTGGTATAATGAAAATATATCTACTTTTCATCATAACTTATTTGCTCAAATAGTTTGTTTATTGCCATACAGTATTCAGTTTACTACAGGTTTAAGTTACAACAGGCAATATTTTTCCTATAAAATACAAGCACTTTCAGCCCCTGAGCGTCAATTTTCATTATATCCTGCCGTGCCCTGGACGCCCAGAGTATCTCTTTTGAAAAGGATTGGTGGTCATTTTTCAACATACCTTTCATATTCCAGGGGCTTTTCAACGCCAACAAGTCAGGAAATTGCTAATACTTTTCAGCATCATCCTGAGAAAATTGGGTTAAAGTCTGAAAAAGGAAATACTCTTGAAGGTGGTTTATTGTATAATTCAACTGATAATAGGTGGGAAGCAGGGTTGGTTATATACCGAACAAATGTCTTGGATGGTATTGTTAGGTATGTTAATGCAGATGGCACAGAATTTAATGTGAATAGTGGAAAGCAAAATTTACTTGGTCTAGAAGGTACTATGAAGTCAAACCTCATCGCCAGTGACACTAAAAAATGGTTAAATAAGCTTGATATGCAATCCAGTTTTGCCTGGCAGAGATTTATATATCTTGATTATAATCCTTTGGGGAAAGACTTTTCAGGAAATAAAATTCCGGGTAGTCCAAATCTGATTTTTGGGTCACAGCTTGACGCTTATCTCCTAAGATGTCTGTCGCTTTCAGCTCAAATTAATTATCATGGAAAAATATTTTTAGATGATGCCAACCTTATTAGAGATGAAGAATACGTAAACGTAAATACAAGATTGGCGTGTAATTTCAAAATCGGCATGCATCAATTTAGTATTTATTGCATGGGTCAAAACTTATTAAATCAGCCCATCAATACGGGGAATGATCTCAATGCTCTTGGGGGTAGATATTACAATCCTGGAATGCCTTTTCATGTTCAGGCTGGTATTCGATGGACAAATTGAATCATTTCTTTACCAACCAATTTTCTGGATTTTGCTTGGTTTTGTCTTTCCATAATTCAAAATGCAGGGTCGCTTTACCCCCTTCTTCAGGAACTATTTTCCCAAGAATATGCCCTTTTTTAATAATCTGCCCTTTTTTAACTCTGATTTCTTCCAGATTAGCATATACAGTAGAGTAATTACCATGTCTGACAATAACCATATTTTTATATCCGGATATATAGGCTGAGCCAACTATTTCACCATCGAAAACAACCTTTACATCTGCTGTTCCTGAGGTAGCAAAATCTATACCGTTATTGGAAACGCTTACTTGTTTTAAGGTAGGATGAGGATGTGTTCCAAATCGAGAAGAAATAACAGCGTTGGCTACTGGCCAGGCTAGGCCACCTTTATTATTGGCAAATCCTGCATTGTTTGTTTCTGAAGATTTAGATGTATTGCTGTCCCTTTTATTATTTTCTTTTGCTTTTGCCAATTCCTCAATAATAATTTTTTCGATTGCAGCATTTAATTTTTCTCTTTCTTTTTGTTGCTTGGTAAGGTCTTTTTTAAGGGACTGTTCTTTTTGATTAAGCTTTTTTATAAGCGCATCCTTTTCAGCTTGCTCCTTAGTTAAAAGCTGAATATTTTTTTGTGCCTCTGACATCAAAATCAGGGTTTCCTCATTTAAAATTTGAATTTCTTCATTATTTGCTTTAATATTTCCTGAAATTGACTGTATGCTTTCCAGTTTTCTTTTTGCAAAATCTTCATATTGGTGCATATATTTCCAACGTAGTACAAGATTATTTAGATTGGCCGAAGAAAGTAGGTAAGACCATTTTGAATTACTCATCTTTCTAAGGTAATTCATCCTGACCAGATTACTATACTGGTTTTTTAGTAAAATAACTTTTGATTGTAATGAATCCAATCTTGAATTATTTTCAGAAAGTTTAAGCTCATTTAGAGCTACCTGAGCTTGTAAATTAGCAATCAATTGTTTTCTTTGATTTACCTGATCCTCAAGTGCTTTTAGCCTATTTAAATTCTGATTTTTTTCCTTTTGGGTTTTTTCAAGAACTTTTGAAGTTTTATCTATGCTCTTGATAATTTCAAGACGCTTTGCTTCCAGCTCTTTTCTGCTTTGACCGGAAACATTTACAACTAGCGTAAACGCAATGGTTAATGTAAGTAATATATTATATTTCACGATAATGCGAAGGTATGGAAAATTTCATCTCCCGGGGAATATCAAACTCAACATCACTAAAAAGTACTTTCATTTTTACGATTTCACCGGGGGAGCTTTTATATTCAATAATTCTTTCAAATGGCCATAAACGATTGTCTTTCAATGGTCTAAAGTCATCGTAATTTACAATAGCCTCCATTTGACCAGAATCCCGGATGATGATTTTTTTTATAAGTCTGGACGATTTTTCTACAAAATATAGGAGGCTATAATTTTTATAGGTACCGCTTAAAGTATAATAATAAGCATCTTGGGTGGATGATAATTTACCAATAGATTCGGGTAAAATGATATTGCCAGCAAGCAGTTCCTGTATATCGGTGAAAGGAATGTTTACACCAGTAGTTGATTGTAAACTTGAAAATGGTTTTTTCTCGTAATTGGCTTCGAGCCTGTTTAGCAACGTATAGTTTTCAGGAGTCATAAGCATTCGTGCAGCTTCAATTTCAAATTTTTTAACCTGGACCCATAATGCGCTGTCTCTTTTCATTCGAAGTACAATTTTACCACTAATGTATTCATCCCCTTCTTCGAATACACTACTCGCCTTCGCATTAAACCAGGTAAAGGGTTTATTGTGGCTATTCAACAGGTTAATCAATTGCTTCTCTGATATGGTTTCTGGATTGGTTAATGATTTTTTAGAAGCACACGATACGAATAAAATAGAGGAAACACTTATTAAAATCCATTTGATGGAAAAATTAAATACTTGCATTGGGTTACCATTAGTTTTAAAACACGCTGAGTCATTGATTACCGGCGGCATTTTTTTGTGTTTATTTTTTAGTTTTTATATGCTGTATAACTCATTTAAAAGGTCAAATGTAATCTTTGATGCATAAAATAATTACCATTTTTTTAGTTCGTAAGTGATTCTTTTATTCAAGTCGATTTAATTTGAATTAGTGATATTACATCCGTTCTCATTAGCTTTTTTAATGAGCTGTATGATGTTTTCCTGAAGATTTAATTGCCTATATAACAATACAAGCCATGTAGCAGAATTGCAATTTTTATAGTTGCTTATTTCTACTGATTTTTCCCCATAAACTCTGGCCTGTTGCAAATCACCTGATTGAAAGGCAATTTTAGCTCTAAGAAATTGTGTACGACTAATTATATTGGGATTTTTACCTGCAATAAGTTCTGCTTCGTCAATTATTGACAATGCATTGGCAAATTTGCCCGAAGCAATCTCTGTATTGGCAAAATGATAATATGAAATGGCCTGATTTGGAAAATAATCTATGGCCTTAGTGCTGATATCCTTAAGAGATTCTATATCATTTATAATTTCTAGGCCTGTCATCAATTGTTCCCATACTGCAAAATTTCTGGTATCTACAGCAAGTACTGCCCTAAACTGCCTAACAGCCTGTTCTGTTTGCCCATTATTCATTAAAACATCTCCATAAACAGCCTGTGCTTTAGCATCTTTCGGATGTGTATTGGCAATGGACTCACATACTTTAAGAAGGGCGGGTAAATAATCGACCTTTCCTTTTTCTGCATGCTCTTCCACCAGTGGTAAAATTTCTTTTATTTTCGTATCAGCAGGGATATCTTTATTTTCTATTAATGGTATAAGTGACAGTAAAAATCCTGATTTATCCATTGGGGAATTTCCAGCATTAATCATAATCAGTTGGGCATCGGCATTTGCAGGGTCAACCTTTAATATTTGCTGGCAATAATTTACAGATCTTTCTTTGAGATTGCCATTTAAGGCAATTCTTGCTGCGTATTTTAAATATTCTGTATTTTGAGGATGTTTTTCCAGCAGCTGATCTACTGCTGTCAATGCCAGCTCAAAAGCTCCGGATCGTTCCAGCCATTCGGCTTTTTTTAACTGGCCATAGGTTGAAAATCCATAATGCAGGTTTCGCTTATCAAGCACATTCAATGCTCCTGCCGAATCGTTGGTAAGCTCATATAAATCAAGCAATTTATCATAAATCTTTGGATTTTTAAGATCCAGATCCAGTACCTTGAGGTAATGATCTATGGCATTGTCGTATTTTTTTTGTTGGAGATAAATATCAGCCAAACGCTCATGATACCATTTATTTTGAGGCTCAATTTCGAGTGCTTTTTTTAGCCTGTCTTCTGCCTGTTCAAATGATTTCATTTCAGCATACATCAACCCTGATTCGAAATATATGGCAGCTGTTTTTCGGTTGGCACGGGATAAAGAATCCAAAATTTTTACACCTCTCTCAGGATGGCCACATACGGCCTCAAAGCGTGCAGCAACGAAAGCATCCTGTATTTGAATATCTGCTTCAGAAAGCCTTTGATCTTCCTGTGCATTCAGCGAATAAAATAAGATACAAAAATTCAGGATAATAAGACAAATATTCTTCATACTAGGTGTATACATCTTTTAGGGGCGATAATGACTCAAATGTAGAAAACGCTCCTATTAAATCAAATGCCAATTGTGCAACAATGGTGAACTTAAATTGCTCATCAACCAATTTAAAACGTAAATTTTAATTAATTTGTTTCACTCGTATCTATGCAGGATTTTCAGGAATAATTATTCATATAGAGATTTGTAAATAATCGTTTGCAATCGTTTTCTGTAGCCCTTACTATTGAATGTGTTATTTCTCATATTTGGGTAAGTCCTGTTGGTACAGACTACAAATAGCAATTGATTTGTAGGATCTGCATATGCTGCCGTACCCGTAAATCCAGTATGACCAAATGTTTCTTCAGATGCTAGTCTTGACATATTCATATGCTTCTTTGAATCAAGTTCTTTTAGATCAAAACCTAAGCCTCTTCTTGTTGAAGCAGAATGTCGTGAGGTGAATAAGTTTATGGTTTCTGCCTTTAAAAAACGCTTTCCTCCATAAATGCCCTTATTTAAGAGCATCTGCATGATTACTGCAGTTTCACTTGCATTTGAAAACAGCCCGGCATTTCCTGCAACACCGCCGAACATGGCAGCTGTCATATCGTGCACGGTACCATGAATTTTGCTATATCTGAAATAACGGTCTTCTTCCGTAGGCGCTATTTCCTGCAAAGGGATTTTTTCTAATGGTTTGAACCCGGTTCGTTTTAAATCTAGGGGATCGTAAAAATGTCTTTGGAGGTAAATATCCATTTTTTCATGAGCCGTTTTTTCCAACAATTTGTGCATTAAAAAAAATCCAAGATCACTATATTGATATTCGTTTTGACTTAGCAATCTGGAATCAAAAATTTTTTGCCATATGGTATCCTGATAACCATTTTTCATAAATAAACCATTTGCTACAGGAATGATAAAATCATCTTTCTTCGTACTGCTGTAAATTTTTGGATCGGGAATTTTTTTTCTTTTTCCGTTATTAATCAGTGTATTACGATAAAATGGTAATGATGCGCGCAGTCCACTTTGATGGGCAAGAATATCTGAAATGATAAGACCTTCCTTATTGGTATGCAACGCTTCATCGACATACCTGCTGATAGGCTGTGATATATCAATTTTCCCTTCATCATATAATTTCATGATGCCCAGCGTAGGACCAAGAATTTTTGTTACCGACGCCAGATCATATATGGTATTGTCCTCAACAAGAGTCCCCTTATATGTAGTTCTGCCATACGATTTTGAATAAATAATTTTATTATTCCTGGCAATTATAATCTGTGCTCCTGGAGCTGCTTTCTGGCTCATCATAGCCGACATAAGCCATTCGATCTGCCTTAGACTATCACTCGACATGCCGACGTATTCTGGAATGGCATAACCTAGCCGCTGCAAGGGCGTTGTTTGAATTCCTGATCCGCTGCGCATAGTAGCGTTTATGGTAAGTGGCATTTTACCCTCCAAGGCGATAGCCCCAAAAATGCTTTGAGCAGCAATATCCTGGATCATGGATTCATTATCGTAGCAAAGTAATACATGCTTGAATCCTTCCAGTCTTGATAAAAGCAAGGGGTGTCCGAAAACACAGATAACAACTTCTTTTTTTTGGTCAAGCGCTCGTAAAAATTCAATCGTTTCATCCGGTAAATCGCGGGTGATGCTGTAATTTTTGATTGAAGAATGAATGCCGACGATTATTCTATCAAATTGAAGAAATGTATTCAGTAGGCTTTGCTTTTTTGATGCCAGGACATTAGGCATGATTTGGTAATGTCTAGCATTAGTGTAGTCTGAAATTCTTTTTTGAAAAAGGGATTCATTTATTACATTAAAACTTATGGAAGCAGTTTTTGGTGTAGAAATGTTCCTGAATGGAATGAGGCTGTCCTGATTTGTAATAAGTGTAACAGCTTTTTCTATGAGTTTGAATTTTAGTGCTTTTGCCTTATTGCCATTGATACTTTTATTGATAGTTTTCTCAATAGGTTTTATAATTTGATGAATATTTTTACTTTGCTTGTATTTGAGAATTCTCAAAACATGTTCATCAATTTCTGACTCCGTTATTTTACCTTCCTGAATATATCGCTTAATGGCTTCGACACCTTGAATAAAATTTTTTGGTAACAATAGCAAATCATTGCCGGCTACTAAAGCTTCTGCTTCTGCTTCTCCCAAATTAAATTTTCGGGTAACTGCCTTCATATCCAAAGCATCTGTCATGATAAGCCCGTCAAATCCCAGCTGGAGCCTTAGATAATTATAAACAATTTTTCTCGATAAGCTGGCAGGTCTTTCAGGTCGATTGTCCAAAGCGGGTATAGCAAGATGACCTATCATTATACTGCTGAGGCCTTCTTTTGCCAGTTGAATAAAAGGATAACATTCATAGCTTTCCAATGCTTGTCTGGTTTTGTAAATAACTGGTAAGCCCCGATGAGAATCAATATATGTATCGCCATGACCTGGAAAATGCTTGGCACATGCTATGACGCCTTCATCCTCAAGGCCCTTCATATACATGTATGCTTTTGAAGTTACATTTTCTTTGTTGTCCCCAAACGAACGTTCATTGATAACCGGATTTTTAAGATTGGAATTTAAGTCTACTGATGGTGAAAAATTGACATTGATTCCCATTTTTTTACATTGCCTTCCAATTTCTCTGCCCATTTCATAAATAAGTTTTTCATCCTGAATCGCACCAAGCATCAATTGTCTTGGAAAAGATATAGCCTCACCCTTATAGCGCATACCAAGGCCCCATTCTCCATCTATGGTTACAAATAAAGGAATTTTTGATTTTTGCTGGAGCGTATAAACTGCCTGCGCATATTTTTCAGGATTACCGCTGAAGAGACATATTCCTCCAATGTAGTATTTTTCTATCCATTGTAGTAAGGTTTCTTTTTCTGCTTCACTTTGTTCATTAAAAAACCCTACGACAAATAATTGACCAATTTTCTGATCTAGAGTCATTGAATCCAGCATGCCTCTTAGTTCGCTATCTGGCGCAAAGAAATGATTGGTCTGACAAAACATTATTTGCCCTGAAATTAACATTAACATCAGCACATTCATCCTTATTCTCCCCATAGTTTAGCTGCGTTTGCAGTTATAATACGATTTATTGCTGACCAGCCTGCTGCTGCATAGTTTTTAAAATGTTAGGATCTATTGATAGTGCTTTTTGAAGACTGCTTTGGGCATTTATTTCATCTCCAATATATTTGTAAGCATTAGCAAGATCTATCCATGCCCCAGCATTTTGAGGCATAATCTGAACCACTTTCTGGAATTGTTCCAGTGCTTCAGCATGCCTGCCTTGTACACCAAGTGCTACGCCAAGCAGTCTTACGGTAAAAGCATCATCTGATTTTATAGACAAAGATCTCCTAAGTAAACTTTCTGATTTTGCAAGATTATTTTCTTTTTCCCCGGCCTTTTTTCCAGCCTCCCTTAAGGCCACAGCCAGATTATTATAGGCATCCTGATAGTTATTATCAATGGCAAGAGCAGCTTCATATGCCGCAGCTGATTCTTCATACCTTTCAAGGTAAAATAAAGCATTTCCTATCAACAAATGCGCATTTTTATATTTCGGATGTACGTCTATTGCCTGACGGAGATATATAATTGCCTGTTCGAGCATTTCTTGTTTTTTTGCAGGATTTTTTTCTTTATCTGCCCTGTCCGTTAGGGCTCCGCCTGCAGCATTTAATACTTTGGCGCTGCGTGTGGAGGTTTTAACATCAGTTGTAAATAGCGTAAAATCATCTTTCCAGACCATATTTCGGGTGAAGGTTTTTGCCGAAAACAAAAATAGGATGACCCCTGAAATAACCCATGATTTAGAAAGTCCTAATGCCGAAAATACATATTTAACCAATACATAGGCTAATATCAATACGAATCCCAGTGAAGGCATAAACATAAACCTTTCAGACATATTCGTTCCAATCGGAAAAATTAGATTCGAAATAATAATAGAGGTTGCCAGGAAATATAAAATTCCAAAGGTATAAACGCTTCGTTGTCTGAATCCCCGGTATGCTATAAATATCAATAATACGTATACAATACCACTCAATAATACTTGCCAGTCAAGCCATTGCATGATATCTACATGTCGCGGATAATAATCATGCGTCAATGGGTGAGGGTAAATTAGTAATTTAATATACCAACCCAAGGTAAATAGTATAGTTGCCCATTTTTCTGATGTAGTAAATGGTACATACTGACCGTTTACCAACTTGATAAAAGGATTGTTCATCAGTTCATCCGGAGCACTTCCAAGATCAAAACCTAAAATGGACGTTCTTATCAGTAAAAAAAGTAATGCCGGAATCCATAATATGAAAGATTTTGATATGCCGGTAAATATGGAGGTATTTCTAAAAAAATAAAACACCAGAGGAATGACGGCAAGATATGTAATGGTATTTTCCTTGGAAAGTAAACCAGTAAACATCCAAATTACCGCCAAATATTTATCCCTAGATTTACCTTCATCATGGAATTGTATCAAATAGTATAGTGCTAGCAGTCCGCTAAGCATGGCCATAATTTCATCTCGGCCCTTTATATTGGCAACAACCTCAGTATGGATAGGATGTACGGCAAAAAGCAGTCCACTGAGAAATGCCATCATCTGAATATTCAAAGATTGTCCGGAGGAATTGAATAATTTTAATATGACTACATATATCATCAAGGATAAAAAACTAAATAGCAGAACGTTAATGAGGTGACTCAAAAATGGATTTTTACCTGCAAGTTGATACTCCAATGCAAACATCGCCAATGTAAATGGACGGTATCTGCCCCCGGAAACTAGATTTTCCTTGCCAGCTTCTTTGAAAAAACCATAAAAGGTATCGTACGAAAATATACCCCCAAGCCCTTTGATTCCCTGAGTTGTAAACATATTGTCATATATGACAATAGCATCATCTTGTGTGTAATCGTGCTTTAGCGTATTGGCATAAATCAGAAATGCGGCCATAAAAACTAAGAGACCATACCACTTATTGAATAATGTATTTTTTTGAAATGTATTTTGTTTTGCTTGTACACTTTCTTTTACATTCTTTTTTCTCTTATCCATAAGACGATTTATTGATTACCTGCTGCTTTAACTTTATATCGTAATTTGAAACTTTATAAACTTTGAAAATCAAATGTCGTTTTTTGCGACATGATTTGACTTAAATAAAATTTTTCACCTAATAATTAGCGCGTTTTATTTATTTGTTGCAATAAGAAAATACCTTGATAGCGAAAGTAATAAACAAACGTACATAAAAAATACTATTTTTCGAAAAACAAAACAAATTATCAACCTGATGGGTAATTATACACATCGCTTCTGAACTAATCTATCAGAACTAAAATTTCTACATGATTTCAAAATTCAATATGAAAATTTTGGATTTTCGATTGCCAGGAATTGTAGGAAGATCTTATTTTGAAGATATTTCACTGATTTTTGCCTTTAAACCATCATAATGTGGCAAGCACAATCCTCATTTGGATATACAAGTCTCCTACAATGAAAGACACTTTTGAGATGAAATTTGGTTAAATTTGTCTTAATCCACCTCAAATTGCAACTAAACGCTGTGAATTCATTGTTGAATATTTTTAAATTTGCAAATAAGTTTTTTAAAACAGCTAACAAAGAGCTGGGTAAAACATCAGATTTCAAAAAAGTATATGTCCATTAAAAAGGTACTTATGGAAAAAATAATCATTGCTTTATTGGTATCCGTGGCTTTGGTTTTGCTAGGAAAAGAAATTATTGCTGAGGATCATCAGCAGAGTTATATTGCTTTAGATTACTTAAAGCCCAAGACATTTGATTATAAAGATCCATTTTCTAACGCAAAGAAAGATTCTTTGCCTTCAATGCAGCAATCTACCACCATTGTTAGGCAGTATAATGATCAAATGGTAAAAATGAGGATGGAGAATGAAAAGTTGGTTGAACTTGAAATAGATGGTAAAGTTATTCCACCAGAACAATATGATCAACACGCTCAATTGATTGAAGAATTATCATCTTCAGTTAGAGGGCGAAGTAGTCATGGAAATGGCTCATTTCATTTTGATCAAAGATCTTTTGGTTTTCCATTTGGCCAAAATGGACAAATGGATATGGATTCCATATTAAAGTCCTTTGGATTTGAAGGGTTTGGTCAAAGTTTTTCATTTGGTGACATCTCGGAGGAAATGGAAAGGATGCGCAATGGAATGCAGGGATTCCAATTTGAATTGGACACTTTAGGCGGGGATGGCTCTTTTGGAAAAAGTTACAGATTTTATTTTGATGGTAATGACTTTCATATGGAAGAAGATGGACAATCCATGGAATCGGGTGAAACTTTGAACGAAAACCTAAATGTTCAACAGGTTTTAGGCCAAAAACTGAATGAAGATGGATTACTGCTGCCCGAACAGGAAAATCAGATTGAATTAACTGGGAAACACCTTAAAATTAATGGGGAAAAGCAACCATCCAATATTTGGAATAAATATAAGCGATTGTTTGAATCAGAAACTGGCGCTACACTTGAAAAACAATCCAAAATAAAATTCACTTTTGTGGGTAAAACGCCAAAACGAAAATACAAAGTCATTTAAGTTGGAAATATTAGACTTAAAATATCGTCCATCAACGCATACCAATGAATGAGGAGATGCGGCACATCTGGGAAAGATGGCAATTGCGTAGAAGCAAAATAAAGAAGGAAAATCTGAATGTTTTCAGAGCATGGAAAAGGAATATCAAGCAGTTAAAATCAGTTCAGGAGTCACTTTTGAAAATACACGAGGAAGCATTTGAAAAAGTGCAATGTTTATCTTGTGCACAGTGTTGTAAAAATGCTCCACCACTGCTTGATGATCAGGATATACACATATTGTCGTCCTACATGGGTGTTTCAAAAAAGGAATTCAAACGCCAATATACATTAACTGATGTCAATCATGAAGTGTCGATGAAACAAGTTCCATGTATGTTTCTGGATGTCGATAATTCATGCAAAGTATATGATTATCGTCCAAAAGCTTGTAGAAGGTATCCGCATACAGATGAAAATGAATATTTTTCCAGACCAGAGTTCAATGCGGCGGCTACTGAAATCTGTCCCGCAGCTTTTTATGTAGCTGAAAAATTAAAACTAATTATCCCGGAGAGTTATGACATACGAATTTGAAGGTATCAGACCTGTGATACATCCAACAGCTTTTGTCCATCCGCAGGCTGCTGTGATTGGGCATGTTATCATTGGAAAAGATGTATATATAGGGCCTGGAGCTGCAATTCGCGGGGATTGGGGTTCTATTCGAATTAGTGATGGATGCAATGTGCAGGAGAATTGCACCATTCACATGTTTCCAGGGGTGACAGTTATCTTGGAAAAAGGAGCGCATATTGGACATGGAGCGATTATTCATGGTGCATATATAGGAGAAAATGTTTTGATTGGAATGAATAGCGTGATCATGGATGACGCGATGATAGGTAAAAATTCAATCATTGGTGCATTAACTTTTGTTAAAGC
>JAUMBJ010000048.1:0-19624 GCA_032115755.1 Saprospiraceae bacterium | reverse complement strand
GAGGGCAGCCTTGTTGCCGGGAATCCTGCTAAGATTATCAGGACTCTTGATGAAGAGACCATTGCCTGGAAGACAGAAGGTACCAGACTGTACCAACAGCTTCCTGAAATATGTTACAACACACTTAAGTCTTGTGAGCCATTGACGGAAGAGCCGGAGTCTTATGCTTTAAAGAAATACGATTATTTTCCGCTGAAAAAAAAACACTAGAGCTAAAAATTATGAATATGGAATGAAATATTGAAAACTTTTACATCCAAATAAGGAATACAGGTTTCAGGCGACTACCAATTAATATCATAATCAGTTTTAATGCCATGTAGCATAGCGTATTTCCTGCTAAAAATTATGATCAATAAAACCTTCAGGATTTAAAGTTCAATAAATAATTCTTTATTACAGCATCGAATTCAGCGGCATTTTCTCCGATTATTTGAACCTGTACAGGTAAAATAAAAACAGGAATTCCTGAATCATACAATTTTTGTCTATGTATATCCAGCCTCATGGCGTCCTTTTCAGTAGTGAGTAGTATTTTTCTGCGTCCAGAAATCCGCTGATACCGTTCCTTAATGCGATCCATATCTTGGATGGTAAAAATGTGATGATCTTCAAACTCCATCTGATGAAGCCTCGTAACCTCCTTGTTAAGATATTTCAGCAGATACGCCGTATTGGCAATAGCACTGATGAGCAATACATCCAGATCCTGATCAAGACTAATTTGATAGTTGGGCTGAAAAAAATGATAGGGGTACCCATAGCGATATGTTGAAAAAAATATGCGCTGATGCTTAAGCGGTTTAATTTCGGAAATGATTAAAGTTTGTTGTTTAGGGGACAGGTCATCAGGGCACTTGGAAACAATGATCATATCTGCTCGATGATATCCTGACCTCCATTCCCTTAATCTTCCGGATGGAAGCAGGTAATCTTTTGTAAAAAGGCTATCGTATGCTGTTAATAAAATATTTAAACCGGATGCAACCTGACGGTGCTGAAAAGCATCATCAAGTAATATGGTTTGTAATTCGGGATGATGTTGAAGCATCATTGGGATTCCCAGAGCTCTACTCTCGCTCACGGCAATGCTAATATCTGAAAATTTTCTTTTAAACTGTAGTGGCTCGTCACCGACAGAAAGGGCTGTATCATTGGCAGTGACCCATTTGAAACCAGAAGTCTTCCTATTGTAGCCACGAGACAAAACCCCCACGTAAAGATAATCCTGGAGTAGCTTAATTAGGTATTCAATATGAGGTGATTTTCCTGCACCTCCAATGCTCAAATTTCCAACGCTTATAACAGGTATGCTAAATTTACTTGCTCGCAAGAATCCAGTATCATAGAGCATATTTCGTATGGAAATAATTATCCCGTACAGCAAAGATAATGGTGAAAGCAGGACTTGAACTAATAACTTTTGCCAGTAGCGCATTAATATTAATGTGTTTATACTAATAAGTGAACATCAAAAACAACTGTTTTGATGCCAATCCGCGATAAATTTATTTACATTTGGAAGTAAAAATTGGCTTTATGATTAAAAAATATGTTCCGTTGGGAACTTTAATAAATGTTTTAGCTGTGCTTGCGGGTTCTGTTGCAGGCCTGGGCTTAAAACATTTTTTTACGGTCGCAATTCAGGAAATGGTCTTTCAGGCAGTAGGATTGGGTACGATTTTGATCGGGATGAAAATGATGTGGAAACTACCCGAAGGTTTTATGCTTAAATTTATGTTTAGTTTAATACTCGGCGGAATCACTGGGGTTTTAGTTGGACTTGACCAGATGATACTTCAATTCACTGAATATCTAAAATTGCTATCGGGTAGTCAGGATCAGGGATTTTCTGAAGGATTGATTACTGCATTTTTATTATTTTGTATTGGGTCAATGACTATTGTGGGATCGCTGGAGGAAGGAATTTCTGGTAACAGGGATCTGATTATGGTCAAATCGCTAATGGATGGATTTGCGTCGATAGCTTTAGCATCAACTTATGGCATTGGGGTTGCATTTTCTGTAATCCCGATGTTTTTGTTTCAGGGAAGCATTACGTTAATGTCTTCCAGACTAAAAGGTATTTTTACAAGCTTCGTTACTGATGCCCTTTCTGCTGTTGGAGGGGCGTTAATCATAGGTATAGCCATCAACCTTTTGAAGCTTGGAGATATATCGCTCGAAAATCTGCTCCCAGCGCTTCTTTATAGTATAGTTTTTGCTAAAGGGCTACCCCCCAAGAAATCTATATAAATGGTGAAGTGATTCTGAAAAAAGTTATTATTAGGGCAGCTTTTTATCATATATGTTATAATATCAAAAACAGTAAAATTGTGCCTTTTTAACGTTGTTGGTCATTAAATCAAATTCAAAACAATATTTACCCTTTTGTATCGGATAAAGGCAATGTATTGAAAAATGTAAGCATGATCTGATTCCTCCCTGTTTTTTCGAGTGCTTGACGCATAACACCGGCTTCTGCCCTTACGTATGTGCTCAACACATATCCTGCACCACCATATAGTCTATTTCTGTCAAAATGGGGTGAAGCCAGATTTAAAAAAAATTCATTGCTTGCTGCAAGATAAAAGCAACCTTTTTTTAAGTTTTCTTGATTAATGGGATACTGAAGAGCCAGGCTATACCTTAATCTAAATTGGGTATCTTCCTCAAAAAATCGCTCTTCCAGACGATATCTATGTTGAATATTGACTTTTCCCAGATGTTGTCTGGTTAATAATTGTTGAAAAATTCTGTGCTCTGAAAAAGCAATTTTTTCGGCTTTACCGGGCAGGTATGATTCTGTATACACATATGCATACCCCAGCATGACGTTGAAATTGTTGTCTGCCAGATTATACCCCAAACCTGTTCTAAGCAGTACCTGTTGTAAGTCTCCAATAAAGCGGTAATCTCGGTATTGAGCTTCATTCCACCAATTAAAACCCTTACCTATTTGTTGGTTTCCCAAATAAGCCATCCAGGAACCAATGTTTGATGACTGACTACTTAAAGTTGTAAATGATAGCAGCCACATTGACACTATAAATACTTTCCTAACCATCATTTCAGAATCATTTTATGCATTTAATACAAAAAAAGATGAAGTATGGTTGTATGTAAAAAGGATAATTAATCCAAAGCATCTTAATTAATATCAATATATTTTAACAAGTAGCACAATAGTTCATACAGATTTGGCAATAGATATGATTTGTAAAATATATTGAAAATAAAACTTCTGCAGATAAACAAAATAAATTGAAGGTTGTTAACAATCGAATACTTCATTAGTAAGTGTTTATTATACACTTAGTCAAATTTTGGATATGAGTCAGCACATACAGGTAGGCATTTCAGATGTAGGCATTTATTTGCCTGAACATTATGTGAATATAAATACTTTGGCGGAGGCAAGAAATATAGACCCTGCAAAGTTGGAAAAGGGCTTAGGCTTGCGCAAAATGGCGATTTGCACGAATGAAGAAACTACTCCATATATGGTAGCTAAAGCAATTAGGAATCTGATTTTAGATAGTTCCTGGTTGCAGCACAATTTACATCGGATAGATAAGATTTATTTGGGCTCAGAGAGTACTGTCGACGGTGCTAAACCATCCATTACCTATGCAATGGAGTTTTTACAGGATTTAATTCCGGCAGATGTCATGGAAAGAATTGATTTTCTGGATATGACTTTTGCTTGTATTGGAGGTACAGATGCGATGCTGATGTGTGCGGATTATATCCGGCTTAATCCAGAAAAACTGGCGATTGTGGTATGTGCTGATTTTGCTAAATATGATTTGAATACAGGAGGGGAGTACACCCAGGGAGGGGGTGCCATTGCTTTATTGATGACAGCAAATCCGAAACTATTAGTTCTTGGAGAACAAATTGGTGTGAGTTCAAAGCACGACTATGATTTTTATAAGCCATTGCACAACTATTCTAAAAAGGAAATATTAAAAGGTGCGGCTACTCTTTTGGGAGTAGATTTTAATGATGAGATATGGTCAGTTGTAGAAAAAAAATTAAATGAAAAAAAGCCTGCTTATAAAGTTGGTACAGTCGAAGGTCTAATTGAAGAATTTTGGTCTTTGCCCGAGTCTGAAATCAATGTACAGCGTAAAGAGCCTGTTTTTGACGGGCATTATTCTAATAAATGTTATCAGGAGCGCATAGGATCTGCCTTACAACAATTTAAAAACCTTTCAGGGTGCAACCTGGATGATTACAAGGCATGGTTGTTTCATTTGCCATATGCTTACCAGGGCAGAAGAACTGCTGTTGCTTATTGGGTTAACGAGTTTGTATTGCCTTACCCAGAAAAAATTACAGTATTAAATGAGGAAATAGGAGAGGACATGCCTCCATTAACCGAGCACAAGTTAATTAGCGAATGGTTAAAAAAGGTAGCTAAAACATCAATGTATCTTTCATTTGTGGAACAAAAAATCAAGCCTTCAGAATATGCTTCAGGAGAGATAGGCAATATGTACACCGGTTCAGTATTTATGGCGCTGCTCAGTACAATACATCAAACCATGTCGAATTCTGCCAAGATAGCTGGTGAAAAAGTGTTGTTTTTGGCCTATGGGTCTGGTTCAAAGTCTAAAGTATTTGAGGGTATGATATGTCAAGACGCACCTTTGCAAAATATGGCATTAAAGCTTCAAAAGGCAATGGAAAATCGAAAATCCATCGATGTTGAACTTTACGAAAAAATTCATAAAGGAGACCATTTGAAAGTACCATGTGGCCACCTTATTGTATATTAGGATGAATTTCTTTTCTTTTCTTTTGGGTATTAATCTTATATTCAAAACCAACTCCCAGCTTTAAAAAGGGTAAAGCTAAAAAGTCATAAGGATTTACCCTATTGTAGTTATCTACATTGGCTATTGGAATTGTAAGCCCTCCTTGAAAAATGCCACGGAAGTTTTCATCTCCAATTTTTAAAGTCAATGCAGGTTCAAAAAGTCCAAATGTTATTGACGAATTGTTGAAAAATTCATATTCCGTATTCCACCAGTCGAATTCTTTATATAGTTGAGCATTTAAGTCAAACATATTTACGTGTTTAAATCGTAAATCAAGCGCAACATCCATAAGATCACTGGTATAGGCAATTCCTGGCTGAAAGAATATACTTGAAATATTGGCACTCATTTCAGGTCTGGTTAGAGATGACTCTGATTTAATAAAATTTACACTGTGTCCTAAACCGTAACCCGTGTATACCTGTAGTAAGATATTGTTGTTGCTGCCAAATTTGTTATGGATACCAATGCCTGCCTCTCCATTAAATATTTGTAATTTTTGACTTTTTGTGCTAAATCTTTCAGATTCATTATGCCCCATTATATTGAGCATAATTCCCAAATTTTTGGCTGGAGCATAGGCTGTTTGCAAGTGTCCGTTTCCCATACCACTTATACCCAGCGTACCTGATACATTAAAGTCCCCTTTTTCTTTGAGCATTGGGGATTGTATCATATTAGGTTTGTACAATGCGCTGCAGGACGATAATAAAACGATAACAGCACCAAATAAAAGTAGGTTTTTCATTTTTCTCATGATAAAAGTTTTTTCTAGTTATTTAAAAAGAAAAACTAAATTAAATCAATTATTAATATAAAATGCCGACAATAACTATTTAAACAAAATTTATATTTTTATTAACACTATAATGTAAAATTACTAGGTAATCATTTTTTTAATGAGCGAAACCTGTCCAAGGTGGTAATAGCAATGTTCGATGACGCCTTCAATATTGCGCTGATACGTCCCGTATTTAACATCTACAAATGGTTCATCCAATAAATTTTCTGGCATATTTTTTACAAAATCCACAAACATAGTAGCATGAGAAAGGAATTGATTTTTAATTATATTCCAAGTTTCTTCAGAATGTATTTCAGGCATATCGAAGCTATACTTATCCCTGATTTCCAGATTTCCGCCTTCAAAAACCTGCAATATACCTCCGAGATAATAGTCAATATGATAGGTAAGTGATGCAATGGTATGTAGCTTTTCCAACTTAAACGTGGCTTCTTTCCAAGAAATCGATTCGATTTGCATTTTAAAATTTGTATTCGCGATCCATGTGCCATCCAGCAGTACCTCCTGCAATCGCATCGCTAAATCGGTGGTTCTACGCATCATTTAGATTTTAATGTTAGTTAAGTTAAAAACATTTTATAGGTTACCGAGAAAATTAATCATGTAGGAAATTAATTTATGTTTTTGAAAAATACAACTTATCAATCAAATATCAATTGGCCAGCGTAAACAATTTGTATTGACAGGTGTAGTTTTTATGGTAAGGCTTCAATTTTATAACTGACTATAGATGGTCATTAAGACATGCGTTTTGTTTTTGAAGAAAATCAAGCAGATTTTTAAAAACTGCCTGCTTTTCAAGGAAAAATGGATTTCCTGTCAGAAATAATTGTTGTCGTGCGCGGGTCATGGCGACGTTCAGTTTTCTGTCAACCAATTGATTTTCACAAGTAAAAGTACTTGATACTGACCCAAGTTGCTGAAAACTATTCACACAAAAAGAATACAAAATAACATCTCTCTCTGAACCCTGATAGCGTTCCACGGTATCTATAAGAATATCTTTGGCTAGATCAGGCAGATTTTTTTCCAGCATTTGTCGGATTAATGCAATTTGCTTGCGATAAGTAGCTATGATACCAACGGTCATCTCGCCAGGCGCTGCATGTTCTTTTCCAGTTAGTTTGATGCCATGCCGGAGACTGATAGTATTCAATGTAGAAAGGATTCGTGTAATGATTGTGGCTTCATCCTGATTATATTTGGCGCCCTCTTCTGATGTTTTTGTTTCAGATGGGCAAAATCCAATCCTGCGTGTTGTCAGAAAAGACTCCAGTTTATCCTTTGTCATATGATTATTGTATGGCAGTGGAAGTGTCTGATGCGGCAGTTGCACGGATTTTAATTTATTTTCATAAAAATGTATGCCTGGGAAGCAGGCAATTTCCGGATGCATTCTGCCTTGGCGGTACAACATACCGATTATTCCTTCTTGTTCCCGCCATAGGTTGTACAAACGCTCGAAAAGGGAATTTCTGCGGTCATATAGGCCAGTAATATGCAGATCAGTGTCCTGTACCAACGAATATTTTTCAGATTGTACTACCACAGCAGGTAGTTGGCGATGATCGCCTATCATAATGCATTTACCAATTGCAAGTTCTTTTTTGCTATTGACAGCACTTAATATTCCTATCAATGCAGGTTCAAGAATCTGTGAAGCTTCATCAATAATGACATGTGAAAAAGTTTTCAACTCGAACAAATTAAGCTTTCCCGCAAGGGAAGAAACAGTTCCTGTGATTACCCTGCATTTTTGAATTAAGCCTTTAACTTCCTCCCGATTATGGACATCTTTAATAAGATTTTCCAGTACATTTTCGCGATATTTCGGATCAGCTGAAACTGATGATCCTATGCGAATAAAAGATGGAGGATGCTCCATATTTTTAAGGGTTTTACATATTTCATCTACTGCTCTATTGGTGAAGGACAATAAAAGAATGTTTGCACCATCTTCTGAAAGAAATTCTTTTACCATGCCCTTAAGTGCCTTGGATGTTTTCCCTGTTCCTGGAGGCCCAATCAACAAATAAAAATCTTTTGCCTGTTTTGCATGCAATATGCATTCCATGACATCTTCATCATGCTGCTCTTTCAAAAAAATATTTTGATCTCTAAGGGGTCTTCTGTTTTGCTGACCAAGGAGTAGGTTTTTTCGGTCCTGTTTGGTTTGTAAAAAAGCATATATAGATCTGAACATCTGGCTGAAACCAGAATCCAGGATGTCAGGTTCTATTGCAAACAAGCTTCCGAAAGAAATAATATCGGGATTTCGCTGTCTTGCCCTTAAACCAATCGTAATGTTGCTTTCTGCAATGTCAGTAATATGTCCTTTGAATACTTGTTTGTTGGTGATATTATCTGCGGGTGTATTTCTTTCGTATACCGCTACTATATCTCCTCGTCTGAAATTATGCAGATAGCAGGAATCATTATTTTCTGGGAGACCGAGCACTATATGAGGATGATCTTCCTTGTCTGAAGCATTGTCTATCAGCGTCAGATCCCAGAGCATATTACCACCTTCTTTTTTGGCGTTAAAATCGAGCCAGCAAGATGTATCCCGATCTTCATCTGTATGGCTAATCTGAAGTTTGGCAAGATAATTTTCCCTGGTAATAAATGTATTCCAGGCATAAAACCATTTTCGTTCAAGAGGTGTAGCCTTATCAATTGTATTGCGAAAAGCTTCAATAGGAGGTTTTAAGTAATGTTCCCAGAATCTGCGGTTTAATCCACGGATGTTCAGAATTTCTGGGGTAATTTGAGTCAAAATACGTTCAGAATAAGCTTCAGATGTACTCATTTTAAAATCATTGGCAACAATGAGATTTCTGAGGTTTATAATTTGCTTTAGGATATTCCATGAAGGATTTTCATAGCATAATTTTGGATATCTCGAATACAGCAAAAAGGGTTTTACCGTGCTATGATCCTTACCAAGCGAATATTCCATAATACCAAGGTAGAGAATGAGCTGCATTAAATTACTCTCTTTGGCTTTGATGATATTTCCATTTTCAACTGCTCGACCAGATTTCAATTCGATAAGGTGCTGGAGATCTTTTTCCAGGTAATCCATCCGACCTTGTATCCCTAGCTTTTCGCAAATAAAGGAAGGCTCGAGTATCGCTTTACGGTTGTCAATATGATAATTTTCTCCAGTAAAATCTTCCTTAACAATTCGAATAATGTTGTCATATTGCGTTTTTACTTGCTGATAAAAGGTGGCATCATTGGCTTTGCCAGCAAAATCCTGATGTGTGGAGTATCCGAAGGGGTCTTCGCGAAATGACCGGGATAAAATATCTCGAAGTGGTGTGATATTTTCCGGATCACGGGCATAAATCACTTCGTCAAAAATCAGATTGGCTACATTACCCAGCATAATGGCACTGCCACCTGCCTTAGGCATAAACCTACTAAGAATGTAATTTAATGGATGATGACCATAGTCACGAAAGGTTTCTGCAAGGGAAGAACTATCCAGTAAATAATCAGGTTCTACAACGATAAAGCGGGGAATGATAGCACCTTCTGGATCTATGTCATTATCCAAAATATTGATCATACATCCCATCCATATCTGTGATATGGTGGCTTCAAAAATATCATTAATACCAGCTACATTATACCTGATCTGCAGATCGTCTTCATCCGGATGGTCCTGATCTGTAGCGTAAATAAAGACTTCATCAATCTTATTGACCATGGCCCTAATAGCCTTTTTGCGGACTGCCTTTTTATGGACCAAGTTTATTTTTTCGGGCAATAGCATTTTTACATGATTCGGAGGCGGCATTTTATATAAAAAAGCTATCATTTCTACTATAGTCAGCAAATCCTGCATGTAAGTAGCTTCATCCGGAATTTTTGCCGCATGTACTGCTCTGTTGGCATGTATCCTGAATGTATGAATCCTATAGCTTAGATTTTTAGGCATTTTTAAAATCTGAGCAAGGTAATTTAGTCGTACGAAGAGGTTAGAGAAATGTACCGATTCATTTTGGGTTTGTTGCCGGCAAATTTGTTCAATCAGGTTTCGTAAATCCAGATATTTGGAAAGTCTATCCGTTTCCTTATGGAAAATTTCCAGTATGCGCGTATAACAAATGTCTCCGTTCAGTTCCTTCATTACAATTTTTTCCCTTATGTATGTTTTGAAAAATCAGTAGTTTTATAGCAGCTTTGAAAGTATTACAAATATACTTAAAAAAAACGCAAAGTATAGATATGGAATTTGGTTACGTATGCAAATAGGTTGCACCATTTACATTAATTTAGCTAAAAAATAAAGATATGCCTGTTTTCATACATTTGTCTTGTTTAATTTTAGAAAAACAAACCGTTGAAGAAAAATATACTGGAGGATTAGTGGCTTTTAGAAAAGATTATTACATAGAAGATGAGGAAAATTATCATCAAGAGGACAGATTGCTTTTTGCCATTGCGGCTATGGATCCTGACGATTTTAATTTAGAAAAACTAATAGAGAAAGGTTTGCATTATGATGCAGTAGAAAACACATCGAATGATTTTGTTATTGTAGAAAGATATGGAGAAAGCCAATGGACTTTACCCTGGCTCCAAAAAAATGCGACATTTGCCTGGCATGTAGATTCTGATTATGAAGCCATTGATGCGGCGGAGCGAATCAATAATATGTTGATGTCAGAAATAACAGCCATGTTTGATGCAGGGAAAAATCCTTATAGTACAATTTGGTAAATCTTGTAATCGAGGCTTAATAGTTAATCCAGGAAAGTTGTATATTTAGTAATCAGAAATTTTTTCTGCCATATGATTTTTGAGATATAAAATTTTCAATATGCTAAAAAAACTATTTTTCCAGGTATATACAACAACAATCCTTTTGATTGCATGTAATTTTCATTTAAAGGCTCAGAAAGTATTTAGTGTAGATTATGCCAGTCAAGCCGATATCAAGGTGTTTGTAGTTCCTTATGAGAGTCAGGCCGATTTACTGGTGTATAAAGTAGGCTATGAAAGCCGTGCTGGTAAAAACGATGGTAAATGGTATTTTACTAAATACGCCAGTCAGGCCGATAAAAAACTTTTTTTTGTAAAATATGAAAGCCAGGCCGATTTGAAAATTTATTTTGTAGCGTATGAAAGCAAGGCAGGTTGGCGAAATCGCTCCAAGATGCCATTGTTGTATTGACATTTTTGGTCTTTTATTTCATTTTGACCCTTACTTCAACGTTAGGATTTATCGAAAGGATATGGTCAATAAATTCCTTTTTCAGTTTTGGAGAGATTAAAATGGAATCAAACTTCCCATAAGTAATTTCAAGTCTGTCTATCGATGTAGCGGGGGCACTTAAAGGATTATTTGTTTCTTTTATTTTTTTAATTGAATTTATGTCAATGGTTTTTAGAAATAAAAAGCCACTCTTTATTATAAGTGTATTGCCTTCAATCTTGTAATTCGTCGTTAAAAACATATGCACCACAAAAAGTACTACGGGCAACAGTATAATTAGTATCTTCCATCCCGCATGCGTCGATAAATATTGAATGGATACAGTGCCAAATACTAATATTAGTGGGACAACAAACTCTAATCCTATTTTTGATGTGTAGGTTTTTGTCATTATTATTTTATAACAAAATTACTAAGTGGAAACTATTTTTCTACTATAATTTGATATTTGTATCTCGCCTTTATTTTTAATATCCCAAATTTCCTACATCGTAATTTTACTCCTTAAAAAGTTATACTCCGGTGTATAATTATAGGATAAATTGCCTCTAATATGATGGAAATTTTCCCTTAAAAAATTTTTACGCCAAAATAGATAATTAATGAACAACAGATAAAAAAAGCCTTGTATCATTCTGTTATACAAGGCTTTATACTTTTTAGAAGTAGCGTGGGGCGGGCTTGAACCGCCGACCTTGCGATTATGAATCGCACGCTCTAACCAGCTGAGCTACCACGCCATAAAGATAAATTTCTCCATTGAGGGTGCAAAAATAGTCTATTTTTGATATTTAAGCAAATTCGTGGATATTTTTCAATGACTACCGAAGTACAAAGCTTAAAATGACTTTATTTTTATACCTATAAATACGCTTCTTGGCATCGCTGGCCCATATACGTAATTGGAGTCTCTAAATTTGCCAATGTCAAAGTCTTCCTGGTAGGCATTGAAGATGTTTTTTACACCGCCATAACACTCCAGTGCAGATTCAAAAATTTTAAGTGGTATTGTATAGGAAATTCTCATATTGAATTCTGAAAAACGCGGGGAAATCACCAACGCATCATTGGGAAAGTTTTCAGCTCCACCAAAATGTGCAACCTTCATGCGGCCTGTATATACATAATTGCCATTAATATTCCAGTATGGTGTTGGCGTCCAGGATAAATTGGCAAATCCATAATCATTTGGTGTCCTGAGAAACTCCTTTAACGGTTCTGTTCCGTCGATGTACGTTACGGGTATTTCATAAACACTTTGCTGTAAGGTAAACCCTGTTTCGAGCTGTATTTTTTTCTGCAAGTTTGCCCTCAATTCTAGCGTTATTCCCTGTACCCTGGCACCGTTTCCGTTTTCCTTTAAAAATATTTCACCAAATGTATCCCTACCAATGTTTGTCAATACAAATGCATCTGACAATGTCGTACGGAATGCTTCTAGGGTATATCCAAAAACATAGTTTTCAGTTGCTTTATCATAATTTACTGATGCGCTGAAGCTTTGGGATCTTTCTTCTAATAATTGGTTTGATAACTGAACCCTGGAAACTCCACCTCCTGCAAATGCAATATGTAGATCAGTATCAAATGCTTGCGGTGCGCGAAAACCGGTTCCATAACTCAGTCTAAATTGTGTGCTGTTTTTCAACTTGTACAGTAATGCAAAACGTGGACTCCATACCAGATGATCGAGTAGATTGTGTTTGTCCAGTCTTAATCCTGAAAGTAGATTTAACTGTTTTCTGATTTCCCAGTCACTTTGAACGAATGTTCCCCAGTCAGCGGTATATTGACTTATATTATAACGATATGCTTCGATATTATCTTGAATGCGGTCTGTTACATATTCACTGCCAAGTGTAAAGGTATTTATACCTCCAAGGAAGGCTTCAATTTTATGGTTGAACTGAATTCCTCCTTGTAAAGTAGTGGTGTTGGCGTTTCCAAATGGAGGTTTTACCATATGAATCCTTAATGCTTCTGGTTCGTCTGGTAAGATGCCTGTATAATGACTTCTCCATGTTTGTTGCCAGGCTCCGTAGGCAATGAATGCTGACTTATCCTCATTAAAATTGACCTGGTAATCAGCACTTCCGAGCCAGATGCTACTTTTTCGCTCTTCTGACTGCTGGGTTAAAAAAACAGGAACCTTTCGCATATCTCCACCAAATCGATATTCGTTGAGGTTACTTACATTAATTTCCAGTTTTTGACTTTCCGTGGGTTTAATAAATAAGCTAGTTCCAAAGGAAGTATTTTCAAGTTGAGGAAGTTCTGAAAATTTATCACCATTGGCATCATAAAGGTTACGATTGCGGTGGTTTACGAAAAAAGTCATCCCTGAATTTTTACTTTTATTGACGATGCTCGCATTTCCATTCAGAAAAAAATCGGGAGTCTGATTGTTAATGTGTTGATAGAAAGTATTGAGCTCATAACTATTTTTATCCGGCACCCGTGTAATGACATTTACAGTACCTGCGATAGCACTTGAGCCATATAATGTGGAGCCACCACCTCTAACAACTTCGATACGGTCTATCATATTCACAGGCATTTGTTCCATGCCATAGAGACTCATTAAAGGGCTGAAGATGGGTCTGCCATTGATGAGAATTTGGGAATATCCTCCAGCAAGTCCATTCATGCGCAATTGGGTATAATTACAGGTCTGACAATCGGTTTCAACTCTAAGACCAGGCTGAAATTTGAGACTTTCAGACAAATTACATACCTGAAGATTGGTTAGGGTTTTATTGTCAAGAATATTGACCATCACTGGACTTTCCGTTTTACGTTTGAAAGTTTTAGTTCCGGTTACAACTATTTGCTGCAACAGATAATTTTCCTCTTCCATTTCAATAGTCAGGGAAAAAGGTTTTGACACATTCACTTCAACGTCTGACTGGTAGTTTTTATATCCCACGTAGCTAATCTCCAGCTTATATTTTCCCTGCGGTGCCTCCAATTCAAAATACCCGTCTTGATCAGTAACGGCAGAGATATTAGTTTGCGCAAGGATCACGGTGGCTCCAATGATTGGCAATCCTTTGGATGAAATCACTCCTTCCAACTTCCCGTTTTGTGCTATCAGGCATTGACCTAAAATTACACAAAATAAGACAAGGATAAACCTATATTGATTCATATGCTAACCGTTTTTACTTACTATGGTACACAAAAATGGAACAAGACAAAGCATTATAAGTTTAAATACATCTATCTAAAATCATATTTTGATGTACGTGATAGTTGTCCTTTGTTGATCATATTTTCAGCAGGAATAAAATTGTATATTTGCCACTTTGTTAAATCAGGAAATTGATTCATGAATAAAAAAAGTAAGCATATACAAAAACCTGAATCGTCCAAAGTAGTGCAGGAAAGCAGCACATCTTTGTACGTCTTTTTATTTTTTTCGACGATTTTCTTACCTGTTTTTCATCTCAATGAGGCATTTGATATTACGCTGATGCCCAGGACTATGATATTGGGAGGATTTCTCTTACTTTTTGGTTTGTATTTTTTCCAGAAGGGTGTCGATTTAACACCATGGCGTCATCCAATTATGGCTATTTTACTCCTCTATTTAATTAGTGTAGTTCTGTCCAATATCATGTCTGATGCATATCGGGAAGGCCTTTTTGATGTGGCCAAGTCTTCAATGTTTTTGGCAATGATAGGAATTGGAGCACTTCTCTTCTATAAATATGATCAATGGCAACGGGTTTTGCCAGGATTTGTGGTCATAGCTGCCTTTATAGCTGTGGCGATTGGTGCTCAACAGTATATCACGCATGTAATAAATGGAAGTAGAAAATTTACGCAGGATGGATTGCCTATTGTATATAAGGTTGTTGGGATCATGTCTCATAAAAATGAATATTCCAATGCGCTTTTATTATTGATGCCTTTTTTGGCTTTGGGAGTTGTCCAATACAGGAAATGGTGGCGTATTTTGTCCATAGTGGCGCTATTGGCTGTTTTAGTGATGATTTTTTTAGTAAAATCCAGGGCAGTTTGGATGGGTGTTGCCGGAGCTGTCTCCTTTTCGGGATTGGTTGCTCTGATATGGGGTCAAAAATTTGGTATCCCGTCGCGATGGAGAATTTCCATTAGTATGTTGATATTATTTATCGTCAGTGGAATTGCTTACATCATGTTTTTGGCACCAAAGACCAAAAATGAATACAGCAACTTGGGTAGAATTCAATCCATTGCCAATCTGAATTCTCAAAATAACATACATCGACTTAGGATTTGGGAAGGTACTATAGAAATGATTCAGGATCATCCGATACTTGGTGTAGGACCCGGAAACTGGAGAATGAATTACCACCCTTATGTAGCCGGTGTATTTGATGAAGCCGCACAGATCAACTGGGCTCAACCGCATAATGACTTTTTATGGGTTTTTGCTGAAAAGGGGATTCTTGGTATACTCTCTTTTGTCGGATTTTTCTTGTTGCTTATATTCTCCGGTTTCAGGATCATTATCAAAAGTGAAGATGCAGTATATCGTCAGATAGCATTGATATTACTTGGAGGAGTGATTGGTTATATCATCATTTCTCTTTTTGCTTTTCCCTATGAGCGTATCAATCACCAGGTATATTTATCAATGATGGCAGGCGCTATGGTGGCGACTTATGCTAAGGCATTTCCATTTAAAAATATTAATCTTTCGGTTAGTCCCTTGAGGATGCTTGTTGTCGCTATTGGGATTTGGGGATTTGTGTATGGGTACCATGCGGTTCAACAAGAAATCTCTTTGCGCAGGATGTTTGAATACATGAATGTAAAAAATTATCAAAAAGCCATTCGGTACGCCAATGAATCCAGAAATCCTTTCCGAAGGGTAGATTTTTCTTCCAGTGTGGCTGATTATTACATTTCCAATGCCTATTATAAGGATAATCAACTAGATTCTGCTATTGTGTATTGTCAAAAAGCTCTGGAGGTATTTCCTGAAAATGTTGTTTATGTCAATCAAATGGGTAAATATCTATTTGAGAAAAAGGATTATACCAATTCCATTAAATATTTTAGTAAAGCTTATAAAGTTTTAAATAAAGATCGAAAAATATTTACCAATATAGCTATTTGCTATTACCAGCTGGGGGAGTATGAGGAAGCACTTAGGATTTTAGAGCGTGCTCCTGATCATCTGAAAAATGATGAAATTAAGACCCGTATTGAAATATTACAAAATTTGATTCAGGAAAAAAAGAATATACCTGTTCCAAATAACTAAAAATTAAAAAATAAATCTACACTGAGCTGGATTTTTATCTATTCTACATAATTCATAATCAATAAGTTATTTTAAAAAAGTATCTCCATCTTTTTTAATCATGACAACTTATAGTTTTTACAATGGGCCACCATTATTATTTTGAAACTATTGGCACTGGTTTTGCAATGTTTTTAATGACTTCGATGAAACTACCACATTATAATTTTTATGAGTTCATAAGTCAAATGCGACTTATGGTCGGCGAAGCCTTGCATAATTATTTACCTAAGTTTTAAGGTAATCTATAAGCATTTCCATCAAGCAGGTTCATTTGGTTTGCTTTCAGGCGATGTAAGGGTATTATGAGTTTAATTTTTAAATTATATAGATGAACACCGGCGTATTTTCAGTGAAGGATCCAAGCATAAAAAGGCACCTTTTGAAGACAGTAACATGGAGAATAGTAGGAACTATTGATACGGTTTTACTTGGATGGCTCATAACAGGTAATCCGTCGACTGGCCTAAAAATTGGTCTGTTGGAGCTAATTACTAAAATGGTACTGTATTTTCTTCATGAACGCGCATGGTACAATATCAATTTTGGCTTACCCCACCGAAACACCTTAAAAGATGAGCGAGAAGCATCAGATATTCAGGCATGATTTTAAATTTAGTGCTGAGCGGAATGCTACACTAACGGGGCATAAGCCAATAGTGATTTGGATGAGTGGACTTTCGGGTGCTGGAAAATCTACTATTGCCGATTTACTTGATCAACAATTATTTGGAGCAGGTATCCATACTTGCATCCTGGATGGAGACAACACTCGAGCTGGGTTGTGCAGTGATTTGGGATTTGATCTAGCTTCGCGCAGTGAAAATATTAGAAGGGTTGCTGAGGTGGCAAAAATTCTTACTCATTGTGGTTTGGTCGTTATTGTTTCTTTAATTTCTCCGCTAAGAGAAGACAGGGAAAAAGCCAAATATATAATTGGCGCTTCTCTTTTTAGAGAAATATTTATTAAAGCGTCTCTTGAAACCTGTATTCAGAGAGATGTTAAAGGCTTATATAACCAAGCTATGAAGGGAGAAATAAGTGCATTTACCGGAATTTCAAGTCCGTATGAACCTCCGGAATCAGCAGATATAGTCATTAACACAGACGTTAAAAGTGCTGAAGAATGTGCAGCTGACCTTTTTCAGTGGATAATAAAAAATATTACATAATGCGTTACAGGCTTGATTATCTGGAAGAACTCGAATCAGAGGCTATTTATATCATCAGAGAGGCGTATGCACAATTTGAGCGTCCATGTATATTATTTTCCGGAGGGAAGGATTCTATTACTTTGTGTCATCTGGCTGCAAAGGCTTTTGCTCCGGCAAAAATTCCATTTACGCTAGTACACATCGATACTGGTCACAACTTTTTGGAAACATTGCAATATAGAGATGAGCTTGTATCCAGAATGAGTGCTACACTGGTGGTTGGCTCCGTTGAACAAAGTATTCGGGAAGGAAAGGTGGCAGAAGAAAAGGGGCTTTATGCAAGCAGAAATAGGGCACAGACCACTACGTTATTGGAAACGCTGGAAATGTATGGTTTTGATGCCGCGCTAGGTGGCGGTAGGAGAGATGAAGAAAAAGCCAGGGCCAAAGAACGGGTGTTTTCTCATCGAGATGAGTTTGGACAATGGGATCCTAAAAACCAACGACCAGAATTATGGGATATATATAACGGCAGAAAGCATGCAGGAGAGCATTTCAGGATATTTCCAATCAGTAATTGGACGGAACTGGATATCTGGATGTATATCAGGAAAGAAGGTATTCCGCTTCCTTCATTGTATTTTAGTCATCAAAGAAGTTGTATTAGACGAGGTAATACCATTCTTGCTAATTCTGAATTCGTAAAGCTTCAGGAAAAAGATGAAGTAATGGATTTACAGATTCGATTTAGAACTATTGGAGATTTGACCATCACTGGGGCAATAATTTCATCAGCGTCAAATGTTGATGAAGTCATTGATGAAGTCATACTTTCACGCCAAACGGAAAGAGGTATGCGTGCTGACGATCTTAGGTCGGAAGCCTCTATGGAAGATCGAAAAAGGGAAGGATATTTTTAATGATTAGATGCAGCAACAGACCATGAGTGAAATAAAGACAATACTCAGATTTATAACAGCGGGCAGTGTTGATGACGGCAAAAGTACTTTAATTGGCCGATTATTTTATGATGCTGATTTTATTCCTGAGGATCAGCTCGAAGCTTTGAGGTCAGCATCAGAAAGAAAAGGATTACAGGCAACGGATTTGTCTTTGTATACGGATGGTTTAAGGGATGAGCGAATTCAGGGTATCACCATTGATGTAGCTTACAGATACTTCTCAACAAAAAACAGGAAGTTCATCATCGCCGATACCCCAGGACATATTCAGTATACCCGTAATATGGTTACTGCCGCCTCATCAGCTAATCTTGCCATCATTTTAATAGATGCACGAAAAGGGGTGACTGAACAAACCAGGAGGCATAGTTACATAGCTTCACTGCTTCGGATAAACCATGTTATTGTATGTATTAATAAAATGGATTTGGTGGAATATAATGAAACCAGATTTCAGGAAATTGTCAAGGATTATATGGATTTTGCATCCAAAATGGATATTGCGGATATTCAATGTATACCAGTTTCTGCTATACATGGTGATAATATTGTAAAGCGGTCGGATCGAATGCTTTGGTATCAGGGGGCAACATTATTATATACGCTGGAAAATATCCATGTTGTAAATGACACTAATCACCTTGACCTTAGGATACCTGTTCAAACCATCATAAGAAGCCCTGAGTTTCCAGACTTTAGGGGGTATGCTGGGAAAATTGTCAGTGGTGTGCTGAGGGTGGGAGATGAGCTGACAGTCTTACCTTCAGGGTTAAGTTCAAGGGTTGTTGGCATAGATACTCCAAGTGGAAAAGTTGTAGAAGCATTTGCCCCCCAAACGATATGTATTTCATTGGATCAGGATATCGATATCAGTCGTGGAGACATGCTTGTACGTCAGCAAAACCTTCCCGAAGTAACTCAGGAGATTGATGCTATGGTTTGCTGGTTTGGGATATCGGCATTAAAAGTAGGGAATAAATATATCTTGAGACACACGACCAAAGAAGTCAAGGCGATCATTAAAGATTTGGTATATAAAGTCAATCTTGCAGATTTGAAACGAGAACATGAAGTCTCAGGATTTAATACAAATGACATTGGTAAAATTAAACTCAGGGTTACCAGTCCGGTCATGTGCGAACCATACCGTATCAATATGGCAACGGGATCCTTTATATTGATAGATGAAGGCACAAACCATACGGTAGCTGCAGGTATTATAGTTTGATAAAATTTTACTATAAATTATTTGAATTGATCAAATATCCTCCAATTAATGAAAAATATAATTGGTTACTTAAAACTCAATAAAATATTTCATCAATTTTAGTTTATGTTGATTGGAATCATGCAGCCT
>JAUMBJ010000047.1:0-14959 GCA_032115755.1 Saprospiraceae bacterium | reverse complement strand
TTGTTTTACAAAATTAATGAAATGTATTTTGTTTGACAATTATTGTATGGAAACGTTATAAAACGTTTCTCGACTGGTTTGTAGTGTAAGTACGGAGGCTCCATTTTTTTCAAAAAAAGTAAAATTATTGTTTTTAATCCCGTTTAGCATAACATTTTTGGGGTAAAATGGCAGTCCAGTGATTTCAATATTCAAGTTATTATATGTTGGTTTGTAATGACCTTTTATTTCTGCATCAAGTGAAAAAGAATTTGATCCTCCTTGAGTTGTGTAGGTACACACGTTATAAATACCTTTCTCATAGTCATATCCATCTCCTGCATCTTCATACAATAAACTTTCTGTTTTTGCTTCACTAAAATATACTACAAGGGTAAGCGTGTCGACGGGCATAGCTCCTGTATATTGCATGATCGGATATTTAGGAATCACAGCGCCAGCTTTTACAAAAACAGGAATAATATCCAAAGGAGCATCGGCAGTAATTTCCCTACCTCCATCCATGCACAACCCAGAATGAAAATCATACCATTTTCCCTTTGGCAGGTAAACATATCTGCTTTTAGCATTTGGTTCAAGAACTGGACATATCAGCAAGTGGTCGCCAAGAACAAATTCATCTGCCCTGTAAAGTGTATCCTTGTCACGCTGATCAAACACTGAAATAGGTTTTATGATAGGCACTCCATGTTGTGTGTATTTGTAAAAAGCCGTATATAGATATGGCAGAAGCTGATAACGCCATTCTATATATTTTCGAACTATATTTAGGGCTTCTTCACCAAATGACCAAGGTTCCTGGTCCCCATGATCTCCGCTGGAATGTGTCCGACAGAATGGATGAAAAACAGCAAGTTGCATCCATCTTACAAATAGTTCAGGTGTGGGATGATCTATAAATCCTCCAATATCGGATCCTGTGAAAGAAAATCCTGATGTAGCCATGCGCTGGATTTGCACATTTGCAAGCCAAAGATGTTCCCAAGAAGCTATATTATCCCCTGTCCAAGCGGCACTGTAACGTTGTGTTCCCGCATAAGCAGATCTGGTAATTACAACGGGTCTTTGATTCTTTAGATACCTTTTTAGGCCTTTATATGTAGCTCTGGCCATTTGCATGCCGTATACATTGTGCGCTTTGCGGTGACTGCATGGATGCCCGTCAAAGTCATGTCGTACATCATCTGGAAAGGATTTGCCTTCAACTTCAAAAAGTGCAGGCTCATTCATGTCATTCCATATACCACGGACGCCAGTTTCCTGAATGAGCTCCTGGAATAATCCTGACCACCATCTCCTTACTTTTGGGTTTGTAAAATCCGGGAAATAGCAATTGCCGGGCCAAACCTGGCCTTTCATATATGGTCCATCTGCTCTTCTGCAGAAATAATCATTTTCGAGAGCTTCGTTAAAAACATGATATTTTTCATCTTTTTTGATGCCCGGATCTATAATTACAACAGATTTGAATCCTTCAGTTTGCAAATCAGATATCAGTTTTTTGGCATCTGGAAATTTTTCTTTGTCCCAGGTGAAGCATCGGAAGCCGTCCATGTAATCGATATCAAAATATATAACATCACAAGGAATAGACAACTGTCGCATTTTTTGGGTTATTTCCCTAATTTTTTCTTCCGGATAATAACTCCATTTACATTGTTGATATCCAAGTATCCACATAGGTGGTAATTCAGGCAATCCTGTCAACCTTGAATATTGTACAATTACATCCTGTAGCTCTGGTCCATATATGAAGTAGTAATTCATTTCACCGCCATCTGCCCAGAAGCTGGTGACGGTTTTACGTTCACTTCCAAAATCAAAATGAGATTTAAAAGTATTATCAAAAAATATTCCGTAGCCTTTATCATTATGTATCGCAGTATAAAACGGAATTGCTTTGTATATGGGATCTTCATATTTTTTAAATCCATAGGTATCCATTGCCCAGTTGGTAAGGCGTTTACCTCTTAGATTAAGGTGTGTTGTTTTATCACCCAAGCCATAAAAATGCTCACCTTCCTGGATAATCTTACTCATTTTGACAATATCTCCACCATATTGAGGGTGCTCCTCCCAGTGAAAGCCCTTCTCATCCCTGCAAATAATATGACCCTCAACATCTGTAAAAGTGGTTGTCATATCTGCTTTTTGAATATGAATCATCAAGCTTGATGTTGATATAGTTAGATGTTCCGAATACTCTTTAAGCACAGATTTGCTGACTTTATTTTCATGTCGTTTTGAAATGGCATACGAAAAATCATCTTCAAAATGCCCTGTCGTTGACCACCTTACACGTATAATAGTGTCACTTACTAATGAAACTTCCATAAGGGCCTCTGTGGAAGTGTGCAGATAAAAGTTATTGTTCGTTTCTACAATTTGTTTGAACGTCCCGGGGAAAAATTCGTTCGCAGACATACACCTTTGTTAAAAAAGAAAACCATCTCCTTGGCGGGAAATGGTTTTCTTATTGAAAAATGAGGTCGGAAGCGGATTTGAACCGCTGTACGAGGTTTTGCAGACCTCTGCCTAGCCGCTCGGCCACCCGACCATGAGCTTTTGCGGTGCGAATATACACTGTTTTTTTCAGATTGGGAAATTATTTTATTTTAAAAACCTGCTGAAAGTATGTTTTATAACACTAAAATTTCAAAGCGTTGAGCATCCGATTGATTTCTAACACCATCCAGCGCTCCCACATAAAAAATATATTTTCCTGAAGAAAAGGTTTGAGGTATAGTGAATTCCAGGTTAAAACTTTCTGTTTTTGAAGCCTCTGATCCCATAAGGCTATAACTATTTGTCGCAAAGCTATTGCCTGAATTTGAGTTGATATAGCTTATAAAGACCATGCCATTTCCACCAATACCCAAAGGTCTGTTGTCAGACAATTTTCCCGAAAATGTTATTTTTTCACCCTTCTTTACATTGATTAAATTTTTCTCGGGAGTCTGGAGTTCGATAGTAGGAGCAATAGTATCTTCAGGGTTAAATAATTTAACACTAAATATTTTATTATTTGGGCTTTCATTTCCTGCAGCATCAATGCATTGTATGGAAAAATGATAAAGTCCCGCTGTATTGTTTTCAGGAATTGTTAAGCTAATGTTTTCTTCTGCGAAAGTCCCTTTTACTGGAACCACACGCAGTACATTCCATTCTGAAGTTTGTCCATTTTTAATAGGGGGCTTTATGGATGGAGGTATTGCACCACCATGACCATGGCAATCAAAATTATTGTGAATGTCAATTTTGTATTGTGACAATTCAACATCATCAGAAAGCAAAAGCCTAAAAGTCATGGTTTGTCCACCATGGAGTGTTATAAGATCATTACTTGAGCTGCCACATACATCGCCTGTAGTGATTACTGATGAAAAATCTAACATTTCAATCTTGGGAGGTATTATATCAGCATCAGAAGTGCATCCTGACAAGATGATTATATTAAAAATTGGAAAAAAAACAATCGTTCGGATCTGTTTCATTTATGTAGTATTTAAATTGCCACCATTGAACGTCTCAGTAAATAATTTACTTGCTAATCCAAATAGTCTAATCAAGTAAAATGGTTTACATATTACATTTTATATTCAAACTATATTTATTAAACGACACTAAATGCAATATTGTTGCAAAAAGATTAAATTTGCATGATGGTTAAAAGGATATTTGTCATTTTATTTTTGGTTCAGGGCATAATGCTTTGGAGTCAGATTTCAGGTAGGGTAACGGACGAAAAAGGAAATCCCTTGCCTGGAGTGACTATATTCAATCCAGATCATGAAGTGGGCACAGCTACAGATGATGAGGGAAAATTTTCCATTGCATTTGCGCATGATCACCAGATGTTTTTGGAGTTTTCTTATCTTGGGTATATTACCAGAAAAGTAAAGGTTCCTTATTCGAGTGCACCTGTTTATATAGGAACAATCGCGCTAGATCCGGATTCAAAAATGCTAGATGCCATAATAGTTCTGGATCAGTCGGGTAAAAGTCAGATATCAACTCCTGTAACAAGGCTAGAATCTAGTTATTTTCAACGCCAACAACAAACATCCTTTACGGCTTTATTACAAAAGGTACCTGGCATTCATATGATTAATGTGGGTACGGGTATTACTAAACCGGTAATCAGAGGATTGTCCGGTCAGCGAATTATTGTTACATACCAAGATATTAAGCAAGAATCTCAACAATGGGGAACAGATCACGGGCTTGAAGTGGATGCATTTGAAGTGGCAGAGGTAGATATAATCAAAGGGCCGTCATCATTGCAATTTGGTTCAGATGCATTGGGAGGTGCTATCATGATCCGTCCTACCCAAGTTCCGGAAAAGGATACCATCTATGGAAACTTCGCCGGAGTATACAGATCCAACAATACCCATCTTGGCTCTTCCGCTTCACTGTCTGCAAGAAAAGGCAGAATATTTACTAATGTTCGCTACACTTACCAATCATTTGGAGATTTTATTATTCCAGCAGAAAAGTTTGAGTATAATGGTTTTACCTTGCCGATTTTTCAAAATCAACTGAGAAATACGGCTGGAAAAGAGGAAAACGTCCAATTTACTGTAGGATATCTTTCTGAGAAGTCATCTACACGCTTTACTTACAGTAAATACAGTATGCGGGCCGGTATTTTTTCAGGTGCTGTTGGAATTCCAAGAAAATATAATACAAATGATGACGGGAACAGCAGGAACATCGAACGTCCATCACAGCATGTTGTACATCAACGTTTCATCTTCAATCAGAATTTGTACTATGGTCCTGATGTATTTTCTCTTAATCTTGGGATTCAGGATAACCAAAGAAAAGAATTTTCATTTCCGGAATATCATTTGATACCTCCAGGTAATAATTCGGAGCAAAACGATCTTGCGATTGGCCTTAAACTCAGAACATATAGTGGAAACGCCTGGTACGCATTAAACCGAAGTAGCATCAAATATGTTTTTGGCGCTGATGTTCAGTGGCAGCAAAACAAAAGAGACGGATTTGAATTTTTATTGCCAGATTTTGAATCCTGGAGATCGGGAATTTATACGCTTACTACATTTAAACGATCCAATAAATTGTCCTGGACGGCGGGACTTAGACTGGATGCCGGACATAATTTGACTGTATATTCAAGACAGTTTATTTGGAACTCCAATCAACAGATTATTGATTCTCTTGTTTCTACAGCTACGGATAGAATTTTTTATAACTGGTCAGCAGGTGCAGGTTTCAGATTTGATGAAGGCAGCCATGTTATAAAAGGTAATTTATCGAAGAGTTTTCGAATTCCTCACCCTTCTGAAACTTCTTCGAATGGTATTCACCATGGAACTTTTCGACATGAAAAAGGCAATGCTTCATTGACTTCTGAATATGGTATTCAATCCGATTTGATCTATGCTTATGAAAAAAATAAATTGCGGGTAGAAGCAGCCATCTATGCTCAATACTATAAAAATTTCATTTATTTGGGGCCCTCCTCTCCTGCTGTATTTTCACCATTGCCAGAAGCTGGACAACTTTTTGAATATAGGCAGGATGACGCATTTTTTTCAGGATTTGAACTTGCAGTGTTGTATACATGGAACAAAAACTGGTCACTTAGGCAAACTACTGATTTTGTGCAGACTTATAATTTCAGAACAACCACAGCACTGCCATTTACGCCACAACCCAGAGTGAATACGGCGTTAATAAGGAAAGTAAATAAATTCTGGATTTTGGAAGATCTTGAATTTGAACTCGAACATCAATATTTTTTTAAAGCCGAATCTTCCTGGAGACGGGATCGAACGGAAAAAGCCACACCTGCATCGCACTTGATTCATGCTGCTATATCCACAGAAATTTCTTTTTATCAAAGAAACATTATGCTTATTTTCGGCGTCCAGAATTTGACTAATGCCCATTTTTTAAACCATCTCAGCAGGTACAGATGGATAAATTTGCCGGAACAAGGTAGAAATATTTCATTTAGCTTACGTGTGCCATTTTAATATTATGGCTTACCGGTGTTTCCCCTTTTTAACTGACCATAATATTTCCATTCATTCTTTTTGTAATGGAATTCAGAGCATGCGATGTACCAGCCCGTGGAGCCA
Source organism: Saprospiraceae bacterium (assembly GCA_032115755.1). Classification (GTDB taxonomy): domain Bacteria; phylum Bacteroidota; class Bacteroidia; order Chitinophagales; family Saprospiraceae; genus OLB9. Next base: position 8,846 of record JAUMBJ010000047.1, on the reverse strand, counting down.
TCGAGAAATCCCTTTTTAAGAATGTAAGTTCTGAAAAAACGAAAAACAGGTCCATAAAATCTTTTCATAAAATTTGGTGCATTTCCTTTTTGGTGCCATTCTTCGGCACGCAATAATGCATAATGATTCAGTTTCTTCTGATAGTGCTCCAGACTTACATAACTGTGGTGGTGAAGCAAACCCGATAATTTTATTTTTTGAACAGGCCGAGATGAAATCAATTTTTCGTGAACAGCAGCATCATTCCAGTGCATATCATTGCGGTTAAATAATTTTATTTTAAACTGAGGGTGCCATCCGGAATGATAAACCGGGGTTTTTACCAGATAATTAAGCATATTCATAGTATATGCATGTCCAATAACAGGAAGTAAAGAATTTATTGATGCTATTAAGTTTTTATCCGGGATTTCATCTGCATCAGGACAAAAAATCCAGTCGAATTTGGCTTGTTCATTTCCAAAATTTTTATTGGCACCATAACCTTCCCATGCATGTTGAAAGACGCGACAACCCATATTTAGGGCTATTTTATCCGTGCCATCTTCGGGATGATCAGTCACTAAAATAATATCACTGCTTACATTTTTCCATGCTTCAATTGTCTGGGCTATGATCCTGCTTTCATTTTTAGCAATAATAACAACAGAGTACATCAATAATTAATTTTGTGTGGAATAGGCTTTGAAAAAAGGACTTCTCATACTAGGTTTATTGTAAACTAGTGGTTTTTCATCGAAAGCATCAACCAGTCTTCCACCTGCTTCTTCAAGAATAATCTGTGCTGCAGCGGTATCCCATTCCATAATAGAAACCATTCGGGGATAATAATGTGCTTTTCCTTCCGCAATCAATAAAAATTTCAATGCGCTACCAGCTGTAATCAAAGATCTATCATGCACTTTCTCAATTTCCTTCAATGTAAGATCGTCAGGGTGACTTCTGCTCACTACTATAATAGTTGGTTCATTTTCGCCTTGCATACGGGTATTTATTTTCATTGGCTCTGTGCCGTCTAAAACATATGCTCCCTTGCCTTTAATGGCGTAATAAAATACACCCGTACAGGGTACCATAATAAATCCTGCAATTGGGATACCGTCATGAATCAGAGCGATATTTATCGTAAACTCATCTGTTTTTTTTATAAATTCTTTTGTCCCGTCTAATGGATCAATAAGCCATAATAATGGCCATGATTTTCTTTCTTCATATGTCGGAACATATTCTTCCTCACTTATGGCAGGAATATCCGGATAAGCTACCTGTAATCTACTTGTAATAATGCGACTGGCAGTAATATCAGCTTCTGAAAAAGGAGATAAATCTTCCTTGTGATTGAGCGTGAAACTATTTTGATTCTGGTAATAATACATTATAGTATCAGCTGCTTCATCACAAATTTGCTTTATTAAGGATATGTCAGGTTCCATGTATTGCGGCGAAATTGACCAATTTTTTTTATATTCGCCATGTCAAACAACAAAAAAATGGCAGAAAAGATTTTAGTTACCGGAGGTACAGGTTACATAGGAAGCCATACAATTGTTGATCTCATAAATCATGGCTTTGAACCAATTTCGGTGGATAATGGTATGAATTCTGATGCATCTGTGCTGCAGGCTGTTGAAAAAATAACTGGCGTTAAAGTCCATCATTATCCTTATGATTTGTGCGACCCGAAATTTGTACGTGAAATTTTTGACATTCATGGTGATATCACAGGAGTTATTCATTTTGCAGCACTGAAAGCAGTTGGTGAATCAGTGGAGAAACCTTTTTGGTATTTCAGGAATAATTTAAATTCTTTGCTCAATGTTCTGGAATGTGCCGTTGAATATGAAGTAAAAGCTTTTATTTTTAGTTCTAGTTGCACCGTTTATGGAGATGCAAGTCATAGTCCGGTAGCTGAAGACACACCTTTGCAAGAAGCTGCTTCACCGTATGGCAGAACCAAGCAAATGGGAGAACAAATCATTCAGGATTCCCTTAGGTTTGAGAAAGTAAAGGCAGCTCTTTTACGCTATTTCAATCCTGCTGGTGCACACCCAAGCGGTATATTGGGAGAATCCCCTAGGAATAAAGCACAGAACCTCGTTCCTGTAATTACGGAGACGGCTATCGGGAAGCGGGAGGAATTTACTGTATTTGGAAGTGATTATTCGACCAGGGATGGAACATGTATAAGGGATTATATTCATGTTTGTGACCTAGCCCACGCACATACGCTCGCATTGGCACATATCCTGGAAGGAAGACAAAAAGACAATGTTGAAATTTTTAATTTAGGAATCGGTGAAGGGCTAACAGTGATGGAAGTTATTCAGGCATTTGAAAAAGTTGCTGGAATTAAGCTTAACTACCAGATGGGAATGCGTCGTCCTGGAGATGTCAGTGCAATATTTGCAAATTATGAAAAAGCGAAGCAAATTTTAGGTTGGGAACCTAAAATGGGGGTTGAAGACATTATGAAAACAGCCTGGGAATGGGAAAAATTCAGAACTAAAAATGTATAAATCGGAAGAGAAGCATACTCATGTTATGCAATTGTTGAATCAGGTACCGGATCCGGAGATTCCTGTGCTGACAATAGGGGATTTGGGTATTGTCAAGGATATTTCCATTAAGGATGATAAAGTTACGGTTTTTATTACACCTACATATACAGGTTGTCCAGCAATGGATATGATTTCAGTACAGATAAAGGCTACACTGATGGAAAACGGATATCCGAATTGTGAAGTAAAATTGATACTACATCCCGTATGGTCGACAGACATGATTTCTGAAAAAGGAATGCTTAAGATGAAACAGTATGGCATTGCACCGCCGGCCCAAAAGACTTCTGATCAGGCATTTCGGGATGGTAAAGTCCCTGTGGTAAAATGTCCATTATGTGGTTCAGAAGAAACCGAAATAATTAGTCATTTTGGGTCTACGCCATGTAAAGCGCTGTATAAATGCGGGAATTGCCTGGAGCCATTTGATTATTTTAAATGTCATTAACTATATAAAATGTCTTTAATACACTATAGAAAAGAAAATAGCATAGCTTGGATAACGTTACATAGACCCGAAAAATTTAATGCATTTGTCAGGGAGATGGCACTGGAGTTGCAGTTGAGACTTGATGAAGCCGCTCAGGATGATCAAATTAGGTGTGTTGTACTTACAGGAGCTGGTAAGGCCTTTTGTGCGGGTCAGGATTTGGCAGAAGCCATCGATCCTGAGGGACCTCAACTAACTCGGATTGTAGAGGAACACTATAATCCGATAATTATAAAAATACGCCAGATGGAAAAGCCAATTATTGCTGCAGTTAATGGTGTATCTGCGGGAGCAGGTGCAAATATTGCCTTAGCCTGTGACATTGTTGTTGCGGCATCTTCAGCTTCCTTTATTCAAGCATTCAGTAAGATTGGGCTTATTCCCGATAGTGGTGGAACTTTTGTGTTACCAAGACTTGTAGGATTTGCACGCGCCACCGCATTGATGATGCTCGGAGAAAAAATATCTGCTTCTGAAGCATTTCATATGGGTATGATTTACAAAGTTGTAGAAGATTCGGAACTTTCTCAGCACGTAGAAGATTTGGCAAAAAAACTGGCAGCCTATCCAACTTATGCCCTTGGTCTGACAAAAAGAGCGCTAAATAACAGCATGGTTCAAAATTTGGAGGAGCAACTAAATACCGAGGGAATTTTACAAACTTTAGCGGGCAATTCGCATGATTATAAAGAAGGAGTTCATGCATTTTTAGAAAAAAGAATTCCAGAATTTAAAGGTTTTTAAAACTTATATTTTACAAATTAACTTTCGACATACCCTAAATCCTTTAGATTCATCGACCTACATCATGGTTTTGCTACGGTATTTGTAGTAACTTTGTAAGTTAATAATCTAATCATTTAATTGATCTTATGCCTCAAGGTGTCGCGGTTAATGCAGAAGAACTTATGGTAGTTCGCAGCAGATTTGATAGTCTGCTGCATAAGATGGCTTCCAGCTTAAAAGAGGAGGATAAAGTAAATCTTGAAAAAGCATATGACCTGGCGGTTGATGCGCATAAATTTCAACGCAGAAAATCGGGCGAGCCTTATATACTGCATCCTATAGAAGTAGCGCGTATTTGTTTTGAAGAAATTGGACTTGGTCCAACCGCCGTAATTTGTGCTCTATTACATGATGTGGTCGAAGACACACCAGTCGAACTAAAAGAAATTTCTGAAATGTTTGGACCCAAAGTAGGATTGATAGTTGATGGGTTAACCAAATTGGACGGTACGTATAACCTTCAAAATCCTGATCATCCTCAAGCCGAAAATTTTAAAAAAGTTTTAAGCACGTTGGTTACAGATGTACGTGTTATTTTAATCAAAATGGCCGATCGACTGCATAATTTACGCACAATAGGCTCGCAGCCCAGACATAAGCAACTTAAGATTGCGGCAGAAACGGATTATATTTTTGCACCTTTGGCACATAGGCTTGGTTTGTATAATATTAAAACTGAATTTCAGGATATTTGTCTAAAAATTACAGAGCCAGAAATATTTGAGGATATAAAAGGTAAACTAAAAGTAAGCGATGTAGAGCGCAATAAATATATTCAGGAATTTATACAACCGCTGCAAATAGAATTGGCTGCACTTGATGTTCCATTTAGGGTATTGGGAAGATCGAAGGCAATTTCTTCCATATACAGCAAAATGAAACAGAGCCGGGTTTCCTTTGAAGAAATCTATGACATTTTTGCAGTAAGAATCATCATCGATGTGCCTTTTGAAAAAGAAAAAAGTTTTTGCTGGCAGATATATTCTATCATTACTGATGTATATAAACCAATTCCAGAGCGATTAAAAGATTGGATTACCACACCCAAAGGTAATGGATATGAGTCTCTGCACACTACGGTTGTTGGCCCAAGGGGTAGGTACGTCGAGGTTCAAATTCGTTCTGAACGCATGGATGAAATTGCGGAAAAAGGATTTGCAGCGCATTGGAAATATAAAGGAATAAATAAGCAGGAAAATGTTTTTGATAATTGGTTAGACAATATAAGGGAGTTGCTGGATACTCAACATGCCAATGCGCTTGAATTTGTACACGATTTTAAAACCAATCTATTTAGTGAAGAGGTATATGTATATACGCCCAAGGGTGACATGAGAATTGTACCTAAAGGCGCAACTGCATTGGATTTTGCCTTTGATATCCATTCGGATGTGGGTTATCATGCCGTTGCCATAAAAGTAAATAACAAGCTTGTACCTATGGGATATAAGCTCAATAATGGAGATCAGATACAGGTAACCACTAATAAAAATCAAAAGCCAACAGAAGACTGGCTTAAAATGGTCGTAACTGGAAAGGCAAGGGCAAAAATCCGTTCTGCTATGAAGGAAGAACGGAAAAAACAGGGAGAGTTTGGTAAAGAAGCCCTGGAACGAAGACTTAAAACATTAAAAATTGATTTTGATGATAATGTTGAGGCTATTGTTAAACACTTTGGTTTTAAATCAAGAGGTGATCTTTATTATGCACTTGCCAACGATGAGCTCAAAATTTCAGATATTAAAAATTTTGAACTAGAAAATGGACGAATTGTATTTAAACCATTAATTGAAGTTAGTAAGACAGCCCAGCTCACAGAGGCGTTACAAAAAATTAAAAAAACAAAAAGTGTTAATAAATCCAATATTCTGGTCAATGGTGAACCGGCAGATATGTACCAATATTCACTGGCATCATGTTGTAATCCTGTACCTGGAGATGATATTTTTGCCTACCTTACAGCGGGATCAGGTTTGAAAATTCACCGTACTTCTTGCGCAAATGCCACTCATTTACTCGCTAATTATGGTTATCGGGTACTTAAAGCAGAATGGGAAGACAATGCCAGAAAGAATTTTGTGGTTGAATTGAGAATTACTGGAATTGACTCCGGGGTTGGAGTTATTCAAAGTTTATCCAACGAAATTTCCAATAAACTAGGCATCAATATCAGAAGTTTTAGTATTGAAGGGAAGGAAGGTTTTTTTGAAGGCAGAATTGGTATATTTGTTGCAAATAAAGACCAACTGAATCAGGTGGTCAATGCATTGGAAAATCTAGAGTGGATTTCTTCAGTAGAAAGAACTGATAAAACCTTTAAATAAAACATGGAAGGGCATTCTGAAAAATTAGAACAAATACTGGGAGAAGTCAAGAAGATATTTTCTTCCTACCTGGAGAAATTTGCATTGAGAAAGACTCCGGAGAGATATGCTATTTTAGAAGAAATATATCGGAGGAATGATCACTTTGACGCAGAGGCTTTATACATCCATATGAAAAATCAAAATTACCGGGTGAGCAGGGCAACAGTGTATAATACCCTAGAATTGCTGGTAAGTTGTGATTTAATAACCAAGCACCAATTTGGAAAAAATCTAGCGCAATACGAAAAATCTTATGGTTTTAAGCAGCATGATCATTTGATTTGTCTAGACTGTGGGCATGTTTTGGAATTTTGTGACCCAAGGATTCAACAGATTAAATCTATGATGGGCGAAATTCTTGAATTTCAAATCACACATCATTCCTTAAATCTTTACGGTAAGTGCAATAAAGATAATTGTGAACATTACAGGGAAGCTAAACCAGCTTCATTTAGCTAATTGTATTACTCATGCCGAACAAATGCTGTAACAGCGGCAGCACGTTGTGCCGGCAGCCATGCAGCGGAAATTCCAATTAACAAAACAGTTATAGATACAATAACGAAATCTGTCCATTTCAATTCAATAGGGTAGGCATCGATAATAAATCCATCCGGAATAGAAATAATGCCATAATTGGTTTGGACGCTGTAGAAAATGAGTGCAATTGCAAATCCCGTTAAAAGTCCGGCCAATGCTACGTAAATTCCAATACTTAAGAAAATTTTACGAATATCATTACTGGTCATCCCCATAGATTTAAGTACTGAAATATCCTTTTTTTTCTCCAGAACAATCATCCATAACGATCCTACCAAATTAAATGCAATAATAAGCATTGTGAGGCATGCAATAAGATAACTTACCCACTTTTCTATATTCATGATTTTAAAGAACCCATCATCCTGCATAGCCTTATTTTTAACCGTAAATTTAGGTCCCAGCAGATTTGAAAGAGCAGACATCACTGCTTTTTCCTTGGTTTTATCATTAAGCTTTATCTCAATAGCACTGCATTGATTCTTCATGCCCATTAGGTCATTCATATATCGAAGACCAATTAATACATATTGTGCATCAACTTCGTTGCCAACAGAAAAAATTCCTGAAGGATATATGGTCATTGATTTGAATTCCTTTCCAGGAATACCTGTACTTTTTTTACTTGGCATATAAGCCGTTATTGGGGAAAATAGCTCATAAGGGTTTACGGATAGTTTATTGTTCATAGTTGAACCCAAAACACCAAATACGATACTACTATCCATTAATTTTAGCTCACCCTGAATCAAAGAGGAATCGAAATCATTGACTAAATTGTAATGTTCATCTACACCTTTTAGGATGCCAATTTCTTGAGAACCATTATGCTCAAAAAATGAAGATTCTTCCAATGTCATTGAAATTTGATTGATACCGTCAATCATTTTTATTTTATCTACTGGAATACTATCAATGGTATAGAATTTTCCTTCCGCAATTTCAACCTTAACATCCGGATGGAAAGCATTAAGTAATCCGGATAGTAGACCTTCAAAACCATTAAAAACGGATAGTATCAGTATAAGTGCTGCCGAACCAACTGCCATGCCTAATACTGAAATCCAGGTAATCAAATGAATAACGTTGGTTGACTTCTTACCTAAAAGGTACCTTTTAGCAATAACCGGAATTAGTTGCATGTGTTTATTTTTATTTTATCATGCATTATTTGACTAGTATTTAATTGTGTTTTTACAGAGAAATAATTTAAAACATGATTTTTACTTATGACTACTTACATCCCACCAGTAAAATTTAAAGTCCTAAATAATATTAAATCAATTCATACATAATGGAAATACAAAGTTAAGTAAAATATGAAGGCAAGAGCTTTGTTAGCTTAAATAAGGACGATCCTTTGGAAGCCTTTTTTTAAAACAGATTATCAAAATATATGGCAATGGAAGTAATACGCCATCTCTTCAATTACCTCATTTTACAAAATAATTATATGTTTCGATTCGGATTAGTTCTATAAAAATTTTTGTAAATTAAAATTCAATTAATACATGCAACAATGTTGCATATAATTTATATATTTGTGATGTAAATAGTAAATTGGAAATGTTTATGAAATATTTTACCTTGCTGATACTGATTTTTACGGGCTTTGGCTGTCATAATCATGATGATGATAACAATACGGTCGTTATTGACATATTGCGCCCTGAAGAGGGAGGAGTAATATTGAATCCATCGAAAACGGATATATGGATTAATTTTACTGCCACGGGTGAGCTTCATGAAATAGAAGTAGAGCTCTATGAAAAAGATGAAAGGGACGAAAAAATCTTCTATTTTGAAAAGCATGTCCATGATAAAAGATTTGAATTCAGGGAAACTTTGGATTTATCTTCCTTTCAAAAAGGAACATTTTTTGATCTGGAAGTTAAGGTGTGTCTGGATGAAAAGTGTAATTCATTTGTAACAGAAGAAGTAACATTCAGTAACTAAAAGTGCAAAGTTTAATGTTGATGATCATATTTAAATCAACATGAAAAGTGCATGGTGTTTTATTTCCTAAGATCTTTCACCGTTATAGTATTTTTTAAAGTGTAGTCGAATGCTTGTTTGATGCGAGAAATCATCACCGTTGTTTGTGAA
>JAUMBJ010000046.1:0-25940 GCA_032115755.1 Saprospiraceae bacterium | reverse complement strand
CCAAATGGTTTGTAATATCTGACGCTTAAATCATTAGAAAAAGTTGTAAAATGACTAGAATATTATACTTCGCATTGATCCTGCTCATTTCATTTAGCATCACCCCAGTGTTCGGAGGAAATCCTGATAGGCAGGGTGAAGCGGGCGCTTCAGAATTGTTAATGAACCCTTGGGCAAGGAGTTCCGGGCTGCATTCTATGAGCACATCTTTCGTAACTGGCGTTGAATCCATGCGTATTAACATAGCTGGGCTCGGGAGGATTAAAAACGGGGAATTGAGTTATAGTAATGCCAGGCTATTTGAAGGTTCAGGTATGGGTATGAATGCACTTGGACTTGGATTGAAGCTGGGTAAAAGTGGTGCTCTTGGTATTTCCTTTACATCGCTTGATTTTGGAAAGATTCCTGTTACTACAGTAAATCAGCCTGAGGGAACAGGTGGGGAGTTTTCTCCAAGTTTTTTTAATCTGGGTGTAGGATACGCATATACTTACCAGAATAAAATATCTGTAGGAATTCTTTTCCGTGGCATCTCCGAAGCGATTCAGGATGTGAGTGCATTTGGATTTTCTATCGATGCTGGTGTGCAGTACGTATCGGGCGAGAAAGATAATTTCAAACTTGGCATAGCTTTAAATAATATCGGAAGTCCAATGCGATTTGGCGGTGAAGGTCTATCGTTTCAAGGCGCAAATCAGGATCCAGCAGGTGGTGTAAAATATGACCTTACATATAATGCAAGATCAGCTGATTTCGAATTGCCTTCTACCTTAAATCTCGGAGTATCTTATGATTTTTATTTATCAGAGACTAATTATTTAAGAGCTGCAGGTAACTTTACTTCCAATGCCTTTTCAAGAGACCAGTTGGGTGCAGGTGTTGAATTGGCATTATTTAAAATTTTCGTCTTGAGAGGTGCTTATAAAATTGATGTAGGCAGTGCAGGGGATGCTGTAAAAAATATTTATACAGGTTTTTCAGGTGGGTTTTCTTTGGAAACACCCCTAAAGAAAGGCGGTAATAACAATATCGGTATTGATTACGCTTTCAGATCAACAAATCCATTTAGAGGAACACATAACCTGGGTATAAGGTATTCATTTTAATTGAACTTTTATTCCCATACGTGGGTTAATATATAATATGAACGTTGCTTCTTTTGAAGTAACGTTCTTTTTTATTTAAAAAAATGTATTTATATGTCAGGAATTTCATACATGACCCAAGAGGGTTATGAAAAGCTTAAGGCAGAGCTCGAAGAATTAAAAACAAAAGGACGTGAGGACGCAGCGCATGCCATAGCTGAGGCAAGGGATAAAGGAGACTTGTCCGAAAATGCAGAATATGATGCAGCAAAAACAGCACAAGGTATGCTGGAACTTAAAATAAACGATCTGGAGAAGGTATTTGCTAATGCACGAATTATTGACGAAACCCAATTAGACACTTCAAGAGTTTCTATTCTTACTAATGTAACTATTAGAAATATGAAAGTAAATACAGAAGTGACTTACAAAATAGTGGCTGAGGCTGAAGCCAACTTAAAGGAAAAAAAGATTTCTATAAATTCTCCCATTGGACAGGGTCTTTTAGGAAAAACGGTGGGGGATATAGCCAAAATTCAAACACCAGCAGGTATAATTGATTTCCAAATTGTAAAAATCTCTCTTTGATGTCAACGATTTTCAGTAAAATAATAAGTGGACAAATTCCTTGTTATAAGGTAGCTGAAAATGAAGATTATCTTGCCTTTCTAGATATAAACGCACTGACTATAGGTCATACCCTCGTTATACCCAAAAAGGAGACAGATTATATTTTTGATTTGACTGATGAAGAACTTTCAGGACTTGTGTTATTTGCCAAAAAAGTTGCAAGAGTCCTCAAGAAACATATAGCTTGCCAGAAAATTGGCGTTTCCGTCATTGGTCTGGAGGTAGCACATGCCCATATACATTTGGTACCTATCAATCATGTAGCAGATTTGAATTTTGCGGTACCCCGAATTCCTGTGGATAAGCAAAAATTTGAGACATTGAGTAAGTTGTTAGCTGACGATTTTGAAATGAATTAATATTTTAAGCTATGGAAGTTACTACGTATCCTGTCTCTCAAGAGTTTATAAAACGTATTTCTTCCATCGATGATGCAGAATTTAAATGTGATATTAAAACACGTGGTCTTTATGCTACCGATGCATCGGTCTATCAGGTATTTCCTGATGGCATCTTTCTACCGAGAAGCGTGGCAGCAGTATGCAAAGCGCTTGCATTATGCAATGAATACCTGATTCCTGTATGTAGCAGGGGAAGTGCCACCAGTCTGGCAGGACAGGCCACGAATAGAGGAATTATATTTGATTTTAGCACTCATTTCAACAAGATATTAAAGATAGATCCAACTGGCAGAACAGCTGTAGTTCAGCCCGGGGTGACCAGAGATCAGCTTAACAGGGAAGTAGCAAAATACAATCTGCATTTTGCACCAGATCCGGCTACCACCAGTCGTGCTACCTTAGGAGGTATGATAGCCAATAACAGTTCGGGAACAAAGAGTATAAAGTATGGTAAAACTATTAATCACGTCAAAAGCTTGAAAGTTGTACATGCGGATGGTAATATTGGTCTTTGGAATGAAGAGCTCTTTAATTTATCTTATGCGTTTACTTCTTCGCAGCACAATGCCTTGGGGAAATATGAACAGCTCAAGTCTCTTGTGGATCTGCACAAAGATGGTATAAGCAAGGCATATCCAAAAGTTATGCGACGTGTTATGGGCTATCCCTTGGATGAGTTTGTTGTAGACAATAATTGTAATCCAGCATGGATTTTTGCCGGGTCGGAAGGTACGATTGGTCTTATTGTTGAGGCAACGGTTAATTTGGAGCCCATTCCAAAATATAAAGCGGCATTTACAGTACATTTTGATGACCGTATGAAGGCAATCAGTAGTGTGAAGCATATGCTAAAATATGAACCAGCTGCAGTGGAAATGCTGGATTATCACGTATTTCAGCAAAGTAAAAACAATCCACTTACGGCTGAAATTCACCAAAAGCTGATTATTGGTGAACCACAAGCCACCATGAGTGTAGAATTCTTTTGCCTTACGGAAGAAGAACTTCAAGGCAAAATAGCCGCATTTTCATCGTTCCTAAAAGATGTTCCAGGTGCTTATGCATATCCTTTGCTCAAGACAGCAGAAGAATTAGAATGGTCATGGTCATTGAGAAAAAATGGTTTGGGATTGATTATGGGTGATCCAGCAGGTAGAAAACCAATGCCTTTTATTGAAGATATGGCGGTACCTGTGGAGAGGCTTGCAGATTATATTGAAGAAGTGTTACAATTATGCCAGTCATGTGGTGTAGAAACTGTGCTCTATGCACATGCTAGTGTAGGGGTGTTACACGTCCGTCCTGCTCTTGATCTTAAAAATGAGGAGGATATATTACTGATGAAGTATATTAGCAGTGAGGTATTAAAACAAGTCAAAAAGTATGGTGGTGCCTGGAGCGGTGAACATGGTGATGGCAGAAACAGAAGTCCATATTTGAAGGAATATTTTGGTGAAGAGGTGTATACAATCCTAAAGCAAGTAAAACATATTTTTGATCCAAATGGTATCTTAAATCCAAATATTATCATAGATGCGGAGCCAATGGACAAACACTTGAGATATGGTGCATCTTATGCAGAAGCTATTCCAAACCTGGAATATAAATACAGAAAGGATCATAGTTTTTCAGGCATTGTTCATAATTGTTCTGGTGTCGGGGCATGTAGAAACCATTTTGGTGGTACCATGTGTCCTAGTTTTAGGGCTACACATCAAGAAGCTGACAGCACGCGTGGTAGGGCAAATGCATTAAGACTTGCTATTTCGGGCCAATTGGGATTTGATGGTCTTACAGACCCTAAAGTATTGGACACACTTGATCTGTGCTTGTCTTGTAAGGCCTGTAAATCAGAATGTCCTTCTAATGTCGATATGGCAAAATTAAAGAGTGAAGTACTCCAAAAAAAATATGATTCAGGTAATATATCGTTTAGGGAATACCTGATAAAATATTCCCGAAAAATGGCAGAAAAGTTTTCTGGAAAGCCTGTTACACCTCTTATAAATTTCTTGCAACAGGGATGGTTGGCCAAACAAATATTGTCATACGTGGCCGGCATACATCCAAAACGGACAATGCCTTTATATGCCAAAACGACAATGGGTCAATGGTATCGCCAAAACTATAAAGAGGATCATAAAAGGCAGTCAGTGGCACTTTTTGCGGATACTTATATTCAATATCACGAACCTGAAATAGGAATTGCTGCCATTGAACTCCTGACATCTTGTGGTTATCAGGTTTCTCTTCTTGAAGCAGGATGTTGCCAAAGGCCAAAAATATCCAATGGATTTTTAAAAGATGCGAAAGCTGAAGGGTCGGTAACTGCTTTAAATATTTATGATTATATCAAAAGGGGAATACCAGTGTTGGTTTGTGAACCAAGCTGTACTTCTGCGTTGACAGACGATTTACCTGATCTTCTTGACGATGAAAAATTGGCAAACGCACTCGAGAAAGGTGTATTTCAAATAGAGGAATTTTTGTCACAGGAGATAAAGGCAAACAGGTTAAAGGGTAAGTTTGTGACTAAGGAAAAAAATGTGTTGATACATGGGCACTGTCATTTAAAGAGTAGCAATGGCATGAATGCATTGAAAACTATTCTAAACACCTATTCCGAAAACAAATATAGTATTGTTGAAAGTGGTTGTTGTGGGATGGCTGGAAGTTTTGGTTATGAAAAAGAGCATTTTGACATATCTCAGAAAATATATAACCAAAGTCTTGGAGTACATATAAATCAAAATAAGGCTGTTTCAATATGGGCTCCCGGTTTTAGTTGCAGGCACCAGATTCGAGATTTTAGTCATTTAAAACCATTACATTGGGTAGAAACAGTAAAATATTATACCTAAATTGTATGCTATTTCAAGGATATAAACCTGCGCTATTTCCTTTTTAAAATAGGATTTTGGATAAAGATTGAAATTAATATAATTTTGCATTTTTAGGCTGCTTTAATACCACTACAATATATACCTTTTCATGAGCGAACAGATAAAGCATGAATGCGGGCTGGCATTGATTCGATTATTAAAACCTTTGTCTTATTATCATGAAAAATATGGTACGGCATTGTATGGATTAAATAAAATGAATCTCCTCCTCCAAAAACAACGCAACAGAGGGCAGGATGGTGCTGGTCTGGCGACTATAAAATTAGATTCGCAACCCGGTACCAGATATATCAGCAGGAAAAGAAGCAATAGTCCACAATACCTAAAAGATCTTTTTGATGGAGTTTTTTCTCATTTTCAAGGCTTGACGGATGAACAGATACATAATCCGGAATGGCTTAAAGAAAATAAACCATATACCGGAGAGCTGCTGCTGGGACATTTGCGATACGGGACTCACGGACCCAATACAATTGAAACCGTACATCCCTTTTTGCGGCAAAACAACTGGATAACGAGAAATCTTGTACTTGCAGGTAACTTTAATTTGACAAATGTGGATGAGCTTTTTGCAGAGTTGCTATCATTTGGCCAGTACCCTAAAGAAAAATCAGATACCGTTACAGTTCTTGAAAAAATCGGACATTTTCTGGATGATGAAGTGCAAAGGCTTTTTTCATGGTTTAAACCTGAAGGATATACCAATCAGGAAATTAATGAATTAATTGCTGAAAATCTCGATCTTCAAAGATTGTTGCAGCGTGCATCCAGAAAATTTGATGGGGGTTATGTGATGGCCGGACTTATCGGACATGGTGATGCATTTGTATTTAGGGACCCTAACGGTATAAGACCAGCATATTATTATGCAGATGATGAAGTAGTAGTCGTGGCGTCAGAAAGACCGGCGATTCAAACGAGTTTTAAGAGACTATTTAATGAGATAAAAGAATTGACACCGGGGCATGCATTAATTATCAAGAAAAATGGCCTGGTAGAGGAGAAGCAAATTAAAGAGACAACGGAAGTATCGCCATGTAGCTTCGAACGTATTTATTTTAGCAGGGGTACAGACAGAGATATTTATCTGGAGCGTAAAAACCTTGGAGAACTACTTGTGGACCAGGTCTTGAAAGCTATAAATTTTGATTTAGAAAACACGGTTTTTTCTTTTATACCCAATACTGCTGAAGTTGCTTTTTATGGAATGATAAAAGGGCTGGAGAAAAAACTCAATGAAATAAAAGAAGCAGAAATTCTGCAAATTCAGTCATCAGAGCAGCTGACACCAGAAAAACTCCGTGATATTCTGTCAAAATCTGTTAGGGTAGAAAAACTGGCTGTTAAAGATGAAAAATTGAGAACCTTTATCGCAGATGACGCATCAAGGGGAGAAATGGTCTCACACGTATACGACGTAACCTATGGAATTGTTAGAAATGAGGTAGACACCCTTGTGCTTATTGATGATTCCATTGTGAGAGGGACAACGCTAAAAGACAGCATCATCTATATTTTGTCTACATTAAGACCAAAGAAAATCATCATTGTATCGTCTGCACCACAGATCAGGTATCCGGATTGTTATGGTATAGATATGAGTAAAATGAAGGAATTTGTTGCTTTCAGGGCATTGGTAGAATTGCTGGAAAGGGACGGAAAAACGGATTTATTACATCAGGTATATCAAAAATGTGTTGAAGAAGAAAAACTGCCTATGGAAAAAATGACTAATAAGGTCCAGGAGTTATATGATGCCTATACTGATGAGGAAATCAGCGCGAAAATAGCACAACTCATTACACCGCCCGATATTAAGCCAGCAATTCAGGTTATTTATCAAAGTCTTGACAACTTGCACAAAGCTTGTCCCACCCATCATGGAGACTGGTATTTTTCAGGAAATTATCCAACACCAGGCGGTAACCGGGTTGTAAATAGAGCTTTTATAAATTACATGCAAAATAATGACGGACGGGCTTACTAATTATTTAATTGGTAAAATCCTTTGTAAATCTTTATAAAATTAATTTGCATTTGGCTATTTTACCAAATAGATCAGGCTATGATGTTATAAATTATAGGATATACCTATAACATAGTAATTCTGTGTATTCGAATTCGTGTTGAGTAAAGCACGTTCTTGTGGGCTCATGCGGAGTCCATGCTCCAATCCAACACCAAGACCCTTGATGATGTTAAATGTAATCCAATTGGTCCATGTTCCGTTGTGAAGTGATGGATCACTGTTTTTATAACTTACAAACCCAGAAATATTTGATTTCCAGGTGATACCTTTTACAAATTTTACGGTGTAATCACCAACAAATTTACAACCAAGAGAAGAGGTAAATGAAGATGATTCCTGACTGAAGATCTTGTTATAGTTGGCCGGGTGAACAACAAATACCAGATCCTTAATTGGCGTAATGGTAACACCAGCTCCAATATCAAGGTATCCGGGGTTATTGAAATTTTCGATTACCGATGTTCGGTATTCTCCTAATGCAGAAACAGCTATAATTTTCTTTAAATTATATCCAAATAGAGAACTTACATTTAAGATATCAGCTACTGGCTTGAAACCTTCATCTTCTGACGCCCCGTCAGTTTTTAGTCTTTGCCAACCAAGACTGAGTGCGCCTTTATTTCTCCAGAAATAGTTTTCCTGAATGTGATTTGCAAATCCATTGAAACCTGCGGAAATGCTGGATGCAGACGAATTTTTCAAATTTCCTGCAGCATACCAGTTGTGTCGGGTGAGGAAATTGGCGCCAACGATACCGGTTAAACCTGTATACCAGCCCGGAAGATTAGCTATGGCATTATCTATGGCCTGCAATTCAGCCTGAATGGGATCCATCTGCGCTTTTAAAGGATTTATTTTTTCTTGTAAGGCTGCTTTTTTAGCACGTAAATCATCCAGTGTATTTGATTGACCTATCATTATACCAAAGGACAAAACACATACGATTGTGGTAAAATAAAATTTCATGGTAAACTTTTTATATTAAATGCTGCATAATTGATTAAAAAATATCAAATGGAACCTGTTATTAGTAAAATTATCATGTCTAATTTTGCCTATATGATATTTTACTTCATGTCGATTTAATCGACAATCATTGCGGACAAAATTATAATAATATTGTGAAATGGATATGTGCAAATTTGCACTTTCCATAAATGAATTTTTTAGATAAGATAATATATATAAATAAGTTGTATAGTATAGGTATGTTTCAAAAAAGTAAATAGAGATCATATTAGTATTGTGACATTTTATCCGTCCAGACTTGTCATTTTGGCACTTTTTGGGCTATGGCACATAGTTTGTCAACATCTTGCCAAACAAAATAAGGTAAAATGATCCATAAAGGTAATATCTCTGTGCAGGCGGAAAATATATTCCCCATTATCAAAAAATTTCTGTATTCTGATCAGGAAATTTTCCTTCGCGAATTGGTATCCAATGCAGTAGACGCTACCACAAAGCTTAGAACATTGTCATCCAAAGGAGAAGTTAAGGGCGATATAGGTGATACCCGCATAGAAATTAAAGTAAACGAGGAGGCTAAAACCCTCCATATCATTGATAAGGGTATAGGTATGTCCGAATCAGAAGTGGAGAAATATCTAAACCAAGTCGCGTTTTCTTCTGCCGAGGAATTCCTTCAAAAGTATAAGGATGATGCCAGTATCATTGGACATTTTGGATTGGGATTTTATTCGGCTTTTATGGTTGCAGACAAAGTGGAAGTAATCACCAAGTCTTACCGAGAGGAAGAGCCTGCCGTAAAATGGACATGTGACGGAAATCCCGAATATACCATAGAACCCAATGATAAGCAAGATCGGGGTACAGAAATCATTCTTTATGTTCAGGAGGAGAATAAAGACTATTTGGCAGAATGGAGGATTAAAGAGTTGTTGAACAAATACTGTAAGTTTTTACCTGTAGAGATAAAATTCGGAACAAAAACAGAAACAGAATTCGAAGGAGAAGGTGACGATAAAAAGGAAATTAAAACGGAAGTTGATTTCATTGCCAATAATCCAAAACCAGCCTGGAAGGTAAAACCTGCAGACCTTACGGATGAAGATTATAAGTCATTTTACAATGAGCTCTACCCTTTTAGTCAGCCGCCATTATTTTGGATTCATTTGAATATTGATTATCCTTTTAACCTGACGGGTATTCTGTATTTTCCAAAGCTTACCAATTCACTTGAGGTTCAGAAAAATAAAATTCAGCTATACAGCAATCAGGTATTCGTTACAGATGATGTAAAAGAAATCGTACCTGAATTTTTAACATTATTACACGGTGTTATCGACTCCCCAGATATTCCATTGAATGTGTCCAGGAGTTATCTTCAGGCAGATGCCAATGTCAAAAAAATAAATACCTATATCACCAAAAAGGTATCTGAAAAATTGCAATCCCTGTTTGAGGCAGATAGAAAAGCATACGAGGATAAATGGTCAGAAATCGGCGTTTTTGTCAAGTATGGCATGATATCCGATGAAAAGTTTAATGAAAAAGCTATGTCTTTTGCCTTGTTGAAAAATCTGGATGGTCATTTTTATACCGTGGAGGAATACAAGGAAAAGATTAAAGCTACTCAAACTGACAAACATAATAAATTGATTTGCTTGTATACTAATGATGTAAAAGCACATCATAGTTATATAAAATCAGCCAGAGATTATGGTTATGATATATTGGAATTTGACAATATCATCGATAATCACTTTATGCAGCATCTGGAATACAAAGGACTCGATCTCACTTTCGTAAGGGTGGATTCTGATACACCAGACCAGTTGGTACAAAAGGATGATAAAAAAGAATCTGTCCTCAGCGAAAAAGAACAGGAAACTGTAAAGTCCATTTTTACGGAATCTCTAAAAAATCTGGGTGGCGGACAAATAGAACTCAAAGCCATGTCTCCAACAGATCATCCTGTGATGATTACAAAACCGGAATTTATGAGGAGAATGAAGGAAATGCAGGCTATGCAGGGAATGGATATGAATATGTTTCCCGATATGCACAATGTAGTGATCAATTCCAATAATCCGCTAATCACTGAAAAGTTGTTGAAAATGACTAACCAGGAGGATAAGGCATCATTTGCAAATTATCTGCATCAGATCGCATTGCTTAATCAAAATATGCTTAAAGGGGAAGAATTGAGTGACTTCATTGACAGAAGTTTGGAATTTGTGAAATAATATTAATAATCACTTTTGAAAAGCCGGATTTCTGAAAGAGTATCCGGCTTTTTTATTTTCAAATTGCGCTATGGAAGCCTTATGCAGATTAAATTTGTACCATACAATAAAGTAAATGGACTGGAGTATAGCTCTTAAAGGGTTTAAAGCATATCTGATGCTTGAAAAATCTTTATCATCGCATTCTATAGAAGCCTATATCAGAGATGTTGGCAAATTGATGGAATTTGTGTTTTTAAAAAAAATTGATTTGCCCCCGACTCAATTGCAGGATACGCATTTAACCGAATTTGTATATTACATCAATGATCTCGGATTGGAGCCTAAAAGCCAAGCCAGAATAATCTCGGGGGTAAGGGCATTCTACCGCTACATGCTTATGGAAGATTTGATTATTCAAGATCCCTCTGAATGGTTGGAAAGTCCCAAATTAAAGAGGACGCTACCAGATACCCTGAGCTATGAAGAAATTGATTTGATATTTCAGCATATGGATATGAGTCAGTCTCACGCGCAACGAAACAGGGCAATGCTTGAAACCCTTTATGCCTGCGGTTTGAGGGTATCAGAATTGATCACCCTAAAAATATCTGATTATTTTCCAGACGAAGGGTTTATAAAAGTTACGGGTAAAAATAATAAGGAACGGCTTGTTCCAATTGGACAATCAGCCATTAAGCATATAGCATTATATCTGGAGACGGAGCGCAAGTCGCTCCCGGTGATTTTTCCGGAGGCCAGAGATATATTATTTTTAAACCGCAGAGGTAAGGGCTTGACGAGGGTAATGGTATTTACAATGATTAAGGGCTTTGTAGCCAATGCAGGCATTCAGAAAAATGTAAGTCCGCATACTTTCAGACATTCTTTTGCCACTCATCTTGTAGAGGGAGGTGCTGATCTGAGGGCAGTTCAGGAAATGCTGGGTCACGAATCGATTCTTACTACTGAAATTTACACGCACGTAGATCGTACCTATTTAAGGGAAACCATTTATAAATACCACCCGCTTTCCGGTAAAAGCCAAAATCAGGCACCTTAAACTCATGTCTTTGGTTAAAAATTGTACATATGCACAAAAACCAGGAATATATTGACGAACTTTACGTTTAACAGAGGTAGTTACCACCATATGTCAAATATCAGATTACACGAGATTGCACAATTTTTTAAGCTATTGATTATCTTTTCTTTTGGTATATCAGCCATATTTTCCTGTGCTTCAACGGGATCTCTTACTGGAGGACCCAAGGATACAGCACCCCCAAAATTGGATTCTCTCAGATCAACACCTAATTTCCAGAAGTTTTTCCAAAAGCAGGACCTGGTTTTTTATTTTGATGAATTTATTGAAGTCAAGGACGCCGTCAATCAGGTATTGGTAACTCCTCCCATGACATACTTGCCAAAAATTGAAGCCAGAGGTAAAAAAATAAATTTTCGATTCAACGAGAAAGAAGTATTGAGAGAAAATGTTACCTATACGATTCATTTTGGGGATGCCATCGTAGATTTTAGAGAGGGCAATAAGTTGCAAAACTTTTCTTTTGTATGTTCAACAGGACCCTATATTGACAGTATGTCTCTTTCTGGTTCCATATACGATGCACTCACCGGGAAACCTGCAGAAAATTTTTTAGTCATGCTGCATGAAAATCTATCGGATTCTGCAGTTGTAAAGCTCAAGCCATATTATTCTGTAAAAACGGACAAGCAAGGGAAATTCAACTTTCAGAATATAAAAGCCGATACCTTTCGGATTTTTGCGGTCAAAGACGGAAATGTAAATTTTAAATATGACTTGCCCACAGAAGAAATTGCCTATTTGAATGATTTGGTAATACTTTCGCAAGATACAATTTCGCCCGATCTGAACATGGTAAGCTCACTTCCTGTTCCCAAACGAAAACTATTGGCAAAAAATACCAAAAGTTTTGGGAAGGTTTCCCTTCAGTACAATACGTCACCTTTTGGTGTAAATTTGCGTATTCCGGAAACCGGCGTTATTTATTTTGAAGATATATCTGGGGATACATTACATATTTATTACCAGACTCAAAGAGATTCCATATCTGTTATGGCTGATCAAGACACCATTAAATTTAAAATTGATGGAAAGGCATTGTGGGCTAAAAATTCCAGATTTTCAAGAACAGTGACAAATTTTTCAGAAAGCATGTTGCTATCAGATACTATTGGAATTTCTTTCAATGTGCCTTTTGATAACATAGTGGAAGACAGTATCACCATATCTGATACCGTAGGCATATTAAGTGGCTGGACCTGGCGCAAAAGTAAAAATGGACGCACCCTGTTCATTTTAAACAATACCTGGAGATCGGGTATGCCCTATAAAATCTTAATTCCAAAAGGTGCTGTGAAGGATATATATAGCAGAACACTCGATACTATGAGATTTTCTTTTCAGTTTTTACCGCCCGAAAAACTCACTACACTCCAACTTTCTGTAAACGATCTTGATAGCTCATCAGTCTATGTTGTCAGGCTATTTAAGGATAGCAAGGTGTTTTTTGAAAAAAGTATGTCAAATAGTAAAGTAATTAATTACACCATAAAAGGACTTTTACCACAGGAATATAAGGTGGATATCATTGAAGACAGAAACCAAAATGGAAGGTGGGATCCAGCGGATTACTGGAATCTGCAGCAGCCTGAGATTATTAAAAGTTTTAATACCCATAGATTAAGAGAAAACCGATTGGAGGAATTTATTGTTTCTTTCAGAGAGCAATTAGGTTCTTCAACATCGGAAATTGATCAAAATAAACAGTCATTCCCTCAGGGTAATCAAAAAAATCGCGGATGATACTTAGATCTGATTCGCTTGTTAAATATTATGGAACCAGGCAGGTTGTCCGGGAGGTATCTGTCCATGTAGATCAGGGAGAAATAGTAGGATTACTTGGACCCAATGGAGCGGGTAAAACAACCACCTTTTACATGATGGTTGGATTTATTTCACCAACGAGTGGAAAGGTATATTTGGATGATGATGATATTACGGGGGACGCCATGTATAAAAGGGCTCAGAAAGGTGTAGGGTACTTACCACAGGAACCCAGTGTTTTCAGAAAGCTTAGCGTAGAAAACAATATCAAAGCTGTGCTAGAGATGACAAAACTGTCAAAAGAGGCACAAAAAGAAAAGCTGGAAAGCCTTATCAGTGAATTTAGACTGGAAAAAGTCAGAAAGAATATTGGGGACTCACTTTCCGGGGGAGAAAGAAGAAGGACCGAAATTGCCAGATCACTGGCATCAAACCCCAAATTTATATTGCTTGATGAGCCATTTGCCGGCATTGACCCCATTGCCGTTGAAGATATCCAGTATATCGTAGCAAGGCTTAAAACCAAAAATATAGGTATCCTGATTACGGACCATAATGTGCAGGAAACCTTATCTATTACGGATAGGGCATATTTGATGTTTGAAGGAAATATCCTTCGTGCCGGCACGGCACAGGAGCTTGCCGATGATGAGGTCGTTAGAAAGGTTTATCTTGGTAAAAATTTTGAGCTTAAAAAGAAAATATTTGATTTTGAATAAAGAATATATCTTTGGATTTTTATGCTTTTTGGGTACATTATTTTCTTTTTCCTGTACTAAAAATGAAGGTAGTTTAACAGCGGAACAACGATACATTCTGGACACACTCTATAATTCAGGATTAGTAGAAGTCAGAAGGAAGGCCGATTCCATTTGTACGGCTCAGCGAGATTCAGTGTATCAGGTAGCCGTTGATTCCATCAAGCAGGAATATCTGGAAGTACTTGATCAGTACTTTGGCAAAGAAACGGATCGCAATGAATAGTAAAGTTTCTTTTTTTATTCTTGCGATATTATGCCTGGCCATATCTTGTCAGGAATCCATCGATAATGATGATGAGAAAATAATCCGTGCAAAGCTGAAAGAAAAAAACCTGCGCTATACCAATGACATTCTTAAAATTTGTCGTCAGGGGATCATCCAAAATGCCGAAAGGTATGTAGATTCTTTATTTGCTGAGCAAATACAGTTAACCCTAAATGATACCATATATTTTCCTTCAAAACCAGAGAGACCTGCCACTAAAGATACGGTGACTTGGAATGATACGATTAGAATCGCTCCGATATTTGAGCAAAAAAAGTAAATGTCTCCATTTACATGCAACTACATTTCCGGACAACTTGCTTTCAATGATTAAAAAAAGGATTTGTAGCTTTTTCTATACCAATTGTTGTTGGCATACCATGTCCGGAATACACTTTTACACCATCAGGAAGGGTAAATAATTTTTTTTGTATACTACCAATAAGTGTATCATAATCGCCACCAGGCAAATCTGTCCGACCAATGCTTCCCTGAAACAGCACATCACCACTAATCAGACTCGCAGAATCCTGGTGGTAAAAAGCAATACTTGCTGGAGAATGTCCTGGCACAAACAAGACCTTAAGCTGAGTGTTGCCAAATGATATGGTATCTCCATCTTCATAAAATATAGATATTTCAGGAGACGGCTCGTAATACAGCTGATACATATGGGCTATTTGAACGCCGCTTGAGAGTACTGGTATTTCACCGCGATGTGCCCCAAGTGGAAGGTTGTATTGCTGGTGAATAAATTGATTACCCATAATATGATCAATATGACAATGCGTATTGATCAGTAAAACTGGTGTCAAGTCATTTTGCTCAATACATTGTATCAGCTTTTGTTTTTCTTCGTATGTAGAGCATCCTGGATCAATTATTGCACATTGTCTGGTTTCGTCGTAAAGAATATAGGTATTTTCATAAAAGGCATTAAATACAAAAGATTCAATATTCATTTGGAACTTTATTTGTTTATTTAATATAAATAATTTATATTTGAATCATATATATATAAAAAAATAAAACGGTTTTTGGGATGGCCTCATTTCACATTTGTGGATGAGGCCTTTTTTAAGGTGATATTAAATAACCGCCATCCGCATTAAAATGCATTCCAGTACAATAACTGCTGGCGTCAGAAGCTAAAAATAAAGCAAGCTGTGCAATTTCCTCCGGTTCTCCCATTCTTCCCAGGGGTATCTGATTTTCCCAATGTTTAAGAAATGCATCGTTTTGCCAAATTGCTGCACTGAATTTCGTTTTAATCAACCCGGGACAAATTACATTCACACGGATACCATATCTGGCCCATTCTTTTGCCTGCGAAAAACCAAGCATATTTAATGCTGATTTACTTACAGCATAAAGGCCAAGTCCATGGCTTGGACGGAAAGCTTCCACGGAACTTATGTGTATGATACTTCCTTTACCTTTCGTTTTCATGCCTTCAAATGCAAGGTTACTTAAGATAAAGGCACTTTTAACATTTACCTCCATAATCTTGTCAAATAACTGACTGCTATGCGATTCAATTGGTCCCGCTACCGGATTTGTTGCCGCATTATTGACAAGTATATCTATCCTTCCAAAATGTTCATTTGTCCATTTCATTAATTCAATCAATTCCTGCTCCTTTCCGACATGACATACTTTATAAGATAGCATACCTGATGGTAAATCTGCGGATGCACAAGCATTTTTTAAAAGTTCTTCGTTTCGTGAAGTGATGATTACACGGGCTCCATGATGGACAAAACACCTGGCAATGGCAAGGCCAATACCTTTACTGGCACCTGTTATAAGTGCAATTTTGCCTGAAAGCATGAAATTATCCATATTTGACCTGATTTAGGAGAGCTTTATGATTGCTTTAGGTATTTAATCAATGCCTTCCGTATAAAGTTTAAATTGATTTAGAATCGTTTGCCATCCTTGTTGCTGCATATCCAGGGGATGTTCATTTTCCGCATCAAAGGTTATGATCACTTCAGTTTCATTATTTTTCTGGATAAATTCAATGGTGGCTTTTCTGCCTTCTCCCAGTGTTTTTCCCATGGAATAAGAAATTCTTTCTTGAGGTATGACTTCATCATATACTGCTTCAAAATCGAAGCCAAAGCTTCCATCTTTTGCTTCCATTCTAGCCATATACCTTCCCCCAGCATATAGTTCATTGGATGCAGCGGGACAGCACCAGTCATCGGAAGCAAAATTCCAATTTGTTATATGATCAGGAGAAGTATAACAATCCCAAACTTTGTCTAAAGGAGCAGAAATAAGCGCGGTTACAGTGATTTTATAGATTTCCATGTGATGACGTTATATTAGCATTATCAATACACATAACTTCCCATTGGTGACCATTGATATCTTCAAAGCTATCGTAGTACATCCAACCAAGATCTGTGCTTTCTTTAAATTTTCGACCTCCATTGTTCAAGGCTTTTAAGATGAGGTTATTGACTGCATCTCTATCATCCACTTGTAAAGATATCAGCACCTCAGTACTTTTGCCATCAGCAATTGGTTTATCTGTAAAAGTACTAAATTTATTATGGTTTATGAGCATGGCATACGCATGGTTTTCTTCCAGTATCAGACATAATGAATCTTCACCAGAAAAATTTTCATTAAAGGTAAATTCAAGATTAGACCAGAAATTCCTAGTTTGAGTAATGTCACGTACGGGTAGATTCAAGAATATTGTTTTTACATTCATTTTTAGAGTATTATATATTCTCCACTGAATTAATAAGGTTAATCGACAACTTAAATTTGAAATACAATTTTTTACTTTTTTAATTTAAGGGCATATTACAATGGCCAATTACATATCCATTTTCTTTAACTGACTCCATTATAGAAATATCGGTACATTCGACATAGAAGTAATTTTGCTTTGGTGAAAAATTTTATTCAAGGGATAAGTCCCCGTAATAATTGGTATGTTTTCCTGTCAGAAATTTTGTATAAAAAGTAATCTGACCTGTGTGATATGACATGTGTTCAATGACATGTATTAATATACCTAAGCCTGTTTCTTCAAAGACTTGTACTTTTCTAAGATGTAATAGCTGATCTAATTTAAGGTTAGAAAAAAACAAGGTCAGATCTTCATGTAGTGATTTGACCAATTTTATTAGATCAGCTTTGGAGTATGCTGCTTCAGGCTTGAACTCCTCTGATCTTTTTCTTATATCTGGAGCGCCAGAAATACCGGATAGGAGCCATTGCCTTGCATTTCCACAAGTATGTAATATTAAATTTCCTATGCTATTGCATGTAGGACCTGGACTTTGCCAAATTTGTTCATGATTAAGCATATCCAGGCATTTAAGTATACGCGGTATACTTTCATGAAGTATTCTTCTTTTGGATTCTGCAATCAGCTGACGTTCCATTTCTAAAAGTGCAATTTCGGCAGATATCATGATAAATTTTCTCTGCAATATTGGATAAAGTCAGTTTTTGGCGGGTTTGACATGTCCAGCATTCTGCCCATGGTAATAATTTGTCCTCTATGGTAACTTCCATGGTTCATGCATGTCTGAATCATGAAAATCCCTGAAAGCTGCTCTGTTTTGCCATAGGCTTGATAGGTGCGGATCTGTTCCAGTTCTTCTTCTGAACTATCTAGGACTTCCTGGAGGAAATCAGCAGAATAATCGAGCCATTCCCTGAATAGTTTTTCACGGCCTCCTTGAAAAACCTTATTTGGAAAGGCACTTAATGGCTCATTCCGCAGTCTACTTAGCCAAACATACTCCGCATCCCATATATGCAATATCGTCGTATGAATGGTAGAAAAACTCGAAGGAGTTTCTCTATACAGCCACTCTTCTGGATACTGACTCAGCCATTGGGTGATTTCTTTATTTGCCCATAGATTATAGCCTGCATAGGCAGAAAGTAGCGATTTGACTGTCATTTTGGTCTTGTTAATAGAGTTTTTAACAATTATATATTTAGGATAATTTGCCTTTTTTTATAAGTGCTTCACGAACAGATCCTGTTTCTTCAAGAAGCATTTTTGCTTCTTCATAGGAAATACCTGCTTTATCAACGATTTGCCTTATGCCTCGGTCTACCAATTTGGTATTGGTTAGCTGCATATCTACCATTTTATTGTCAAATACGCGACCCAACTGAATCATGACAGAAGTGGACAACATATTTAACACTAATTTTTGTGCCGTTCCTGATTTCATTCTTGTACTGCCGGTCACATATTCAGGACCAACAATAACTTCCACAGGGAAATCAGCTTCTGCCGCGACGGGGGAACCCGGATTACAAACTATACATCCGGTTATAATTCCTTTTGACCGACAAGTTTTCAAGCCCTCAACGACATATGGCGTAGTCCCTGATGCAGCAATGCCCACAACGATATCAAGATCAGATAGGTCAAAGTTTTGTAGATCCTTCC
Source organism: Saprospiraceae bacterium (assembly GCA_032115755.1). GTDB lineage: Bacteria > Bacteroidota > Bacteroidia > Chitinophagales > Saprospiraceae > OLB9. The sequence continues at coordinate 7,374 of JAUMBJ010000046.1, read as the reverse complement.
AGGCTTGCTGAGGGTCATCTTCCGCATGTTCTACAGAATTTCTCAATGCATAGTCACCTCCGGCCATAATTCCAATAACCCAGTCTTTTGATACACCATATGTAGGAGGGCACTCAGAAGCATCTAGTACCCCCAGTCTACCACTAGTTCCAGCTCCGATGTAGAATAATCTGCCTCCATTTTTCATTTTATTTGCAACAGCCTCTGCCAATGCTTCGATCTGATCCATTGAGGCAGCTATGGCAGTCGGGACTTTATGGTCTTCCTGATTAATTTCTTCCAGTATTTCTCTGATACTTTTTTGTTCAAGGTGTCTGTATAATGAGTCAGACTCTGTTACTTTGATTAAAGCCATATCTTTTCGTTAATTTTTTTTGTAAGAAATTAAATATAGTCCAATAAAGGACAGTAATCCATTGAGGGCAATAATGATATTGCCGAATTCAAAACCATTCAGGAATTTTCCGGAATGTGTATTTATAAAGTAAGATAACACGGGAGCCGCAATACAAACAAGTATTGTTGGAAAGCCTGGAAGTTGACGTTTGGTAAGAATAGCAAAGGCAAACAAGCCTAAAATGGGACCGTAGGTAAAACCAGCGGCTACAAAGACTTGATTAATAACGGCACCACTGCTGAATTTATAAAACAGGATAATCACCAGAATCATTATGATGGACATGGCGAGATGGGTAATCATTCTTTTTCTGGTAACAATTTTATTGGAATCATTCGATTTTTCAATTTCCAGAAAATCAACACAAAATGCTGTAGTCAAAGCAGTAAGGGCAGAATCTGCAGAACTGTAGGCAGCTGCAATTAGACCCAATACAAAGAGAATTCCTATCATTCCTGGCAAATGTTCCATAGCAATCATGGAATAAAATTGATCTGTTTTTTCTGGAAGGGATATCCCTTTTTGCGCCGCATAGAGATACAATAATGCGCCGAGTGATAAAAATAACAGATTAACGACAACCAGAATAATGCTGAAAGTGAACATATTTTTTTGCGCATCTTTCAAGTTTCTGCATGTCAGGTTTTTTTGCATCATATCCTGATCGAGTCCGGTCATGACAAGTGCTATTAATGCGCCAGAGAGCAGTTGTTTCCAAAAATTGTTGGGATCGCTCCAACCTCCCTCAAAAAACCACATTTTGCTGTAATCGCTTTGGTATATTTTACTTGTTATAGTGGCCATATCCCATTGTAATTCCTGTCCAACGAGTATAATGGTCATTACAACAGCCAGAATCATAAATGTAGTCTGTAGTGTATCGGTTACTACAATAGTTTTTATCCCTCCCTGAAAAGTATAGACCCAAATCAGAAAAATGGTAATGGCTACGGTAATTTCAAAAGATATTCCCAAAGGTGAGAAAACTATATTATCAAGTACAAGGGCCACTAGGTAAAGCCGAAGTGCCGATCCTACCATTCGGGATAATAAAAAATAGGCAGAAGCTGTTTTATAAGCGGTAGTATTGAATCTTTCTTCAAGATATCCGTAGATAGTTGTAAGGTTGTGTTTGTAATAAATGGGCATCAGCACCATAGCAATAGTAAAATAGCCTATCAAATAGCCAAAAACCACTTGCATATAGGAAAAGGCCATATTGGTACCGGTACCACCAACAACTCCTGGAATGGAAATGAAAGTAATACCTGACAAGCTGGCGCCGATCATACCAAATGCAACTAAAAACCAATGGCTATTTTTATTTGCGCTAAAAAAGGTATTATTATCTGAACTCCCTTTAGTAAAATAAGCAACAACAACGAGCAGCGTGAAATATGCTAAAATGAGAAGTGCTATAAATGTTGGTGATAGACTTTCCATATTAAATAGTTTTTATTGAAGTGTGGATTATATACTTTCTGCAGCAAGCTCATTTAATTCGATTTCTGTCAAATCTGTCACCTGAGATTCTTCTGAAATGTTATCTAATTCAAATTTTAAATTATCTATGATAAACTCCTGTCTTTCCGGGGTATTTTTACCCATATAATAGGAGAGCAAATCTTCAATTTTTGTTTTTTCACCTAATATCACAGGTTCAAGTCTGATGTTGTCTCCTATAAAATCTTCAAATTCATTTGGAGATATCTCACCCAGGCCTTTGAATCTTGTAATCTCCGGTTTGCCTTTCAATGATTTGATAGCTTCCTGTTTTTCTTGTTCACTATAGCAATAAAAAGTTTTTTGTTTGTCTCTGACCCTGAAAAGTGGAGTTTCCAGTATATAGAGATGGCCATATTTCACAAGGTCGGGAAAAAATTGGAGGAAAAAAGTAAGCAGTAATAACCGGATGTGCATACCATCCACATCGGCATCGGTAGCAATCACGACTCTGTTGTATCGAAGATTTTCGATTCCATCTTCAATATCAAGGGCGTGTTGAAGCAGATTTAATTCTTCATTTTGATAAACGACTTTTTTGGTCATACCATAACAATTAAGTGGCTTGCCGCGAAGGCTGAATACCGCTTGTGTCATTACATCACGCGCTTTGGTAATGGATCCGCTAGCAGAATCGCCCTCTGTTATAAATATGGTGGAACCTAACTTCAATTCTTCTTCTGATTTTCGACCATCCGTGAGATGAGCCCTGCAATCTCGGAGCTTTTTATTATGTATATTGGCTTTTTTAGCCCTTTGATTAGCTATTTTTTTGATGTCTGCAATTTCTTTCCTTTCCCTTTCTGATTGTTGTATTTTTCGCAGAATGGCATCTGCAACCTCTTTATTTTTTCTTAGGTAATTATCGAGATGGCTCTTTAAAAAATCAGATACAAAACTTCGGATACTTACACCTTCCGGACTCATATTCATGGAACCCAGCTTTGTCTTAGTCTGAGACTCAAAAACAGGCTCTTCAATTTTAATACTGATAGCGGCTACTATAGACGTCTGAACATCCCTGGAATCAAAGTTTTTGTTGTAAAGTTCCCTTAATGTTTTGACAATGGCTTCCCTAAAAGCAGCCAAATGCGTACCGCCCTGAGTAGTGTTTTGACCGTTGACGAAAGAATAATATTCCTCGCCATACTGTGTATTGTGGGATATAGCCACTTCAATATCCTCTGCTTTAAGATGGATAATAGGGTAAAGTAGATTTTCAACGTTTGTTTTTCTTTCCAGTAAATCCAGAAGCCCATTTTTTGACAGCAGGGTTTTTCCGTTAAACTGAAGCTTAAGACCGGCATTGAGATAGGCATAGTTCCATAGTTGATTTTCAATATACTCTGATCTAAACCGGAAGTGTTTAAAAATAGAATCATCAGGATGAAATTCGATCAAAGTGCCATTTGATTCATTGGTCTTACCAATTTTTTCGTCCTGGGTTATTTCGCCTTTACTAAAGACAGCAAGTTTTGTTTCTCCGTCTCTGAAAGACTGGACTTTAAAATAGTTTGACAAAGCATTCACAGCTTTGGTACCAACACCATTTAATCCAACTGATTTTTTGAATGCACTAGAATCATATTTTCCTCCGGTATTAATCTTGGAGACACAATCAATGACTTTTCCTAACGGAATACCCCTTCCATAATCTCTTATAGATACTTTTCCATGTTCTATTTGGATATCGATGCTTTTTCCATTGCCCATGACATATTCATCAATGGAATTGTCGATAACCTCCTTGACAAGAATATAAATACCATCGTCTTGAGAAGACCCGTCTCCAAGCTTTCCGATATACATACCAGGTCTTAGCCTGATGTGTTCTTTCCAATCGAGGGATTTTATGTTTTCTTCGTCGTATCTAACTTCTGTTTGACTCATGTTTTCAAAATTTAATAAGCAGGATTTTCAAGAGAAGACTTCAGAAAGTCTATGACATTTATTTCAGAGGCATCTACTCCTCTTTTTTCTGCCACATACCAGCTTATCCAATCTGACAAATGTGTAAGATAAATCATTTTTTCAGTCAAACTGTGTCCTTTTGAGTAAATCTCATAAATGACCTCTGTATAAGGTTTAATAATTTCCTGCGTCAGCTGCATTCTACGTAAATTTTGCTTATGATCATCCTTGTTTTTAAAAAATATGACTGCGATTTTGTCAAGATTTCCCGTCCAGCCTACCAGCTCATTGTGATTCATTTCCGGAAATACATGATGCCAGCATAGTAATTTTGAATTTTCATTTATTTGTTGACGACACCTGATAGCTACCGGCTCAATTCTGTCGCTGGAATAAATAATCAGGTGTTTATTGAAGATTTGGTCTGATATTTTTTGGGCTAACTCCATAATTTCTTCCTGTTCAAAAGAAATCAAATCTGCTGATGCCCTGATTTGTTCCAACATTCCTAAAGGAGCGAGATCTAATGCTTTAAGTACGCTAAGTTGTGCCGTTATAGAATAACCAAGACATGCACGGGGTGACGGAATTCCCGACGGAAGCTTCAAAAAATCCACATTATGAGATCCGGCTTTTTCCATAAGCTTTCCTCCAGAAGAAATACACACCAATTTGCACGACGTCTTTAATGCCTGATCTAATATCAGTAGACTCTCCTCTGTATTTCCGGAATATGAAGACACCACAACCAAGGTATGTTGATTGACAAATTCTGGGAGCTGGTATGATTTATTTACAATGACTGGAACCTTTCCATCTGTCTTCATGATTGCAGCTATAAAATCGCCGCCTATACCTGACCCCCCCATACCACATAGGACGATCTGATGTATAGGAAATAAGTGCGGTTTAACTTTCCAGTTTGCAGCTAATTCAATCGATTCCTTTAACTGCGCAGGAAAGTTTTGTATTAACTGGTACATCATATTTTAAAGGAATGATTAACGGACAAAGATATATTATTTTTTCATCATATGAACATACTTCAGGCAGAAAGGATTATCTTTGAATAGCTATGAAAATATTTGTGAAAAAAATAATATTTGTATTATATTATATACAAATATGAAACAAATTACATTCAAATCATTATCAGTATTGTAGTATTAATAGGAAGTATATTTTAGAAATATATTTTTTATGCTTATGGAAGAGATTAGGTTTTAAATTTTAAGACTATTTTTCATTGTATTATAATTAATACATGAGCTTAGGATCTATATCTATATTTTATGAAATCGACATGAGTAAAAAAATCATTTGTATACAAACCACAATGATTATTTTGCTCATCAAAGATTCCATTTGGCCTTAAAAACTAATCATACAGAGTGTGATGAATAAAAAATAAACAAATGAAAAACACTATTATTGGAAAATTTGGCGAAGAAATAGCGGTATCTTATTTGAAGTGCCAGGGTTATATGATCGTAGAAAGAAACTGGCGATTCAAGCGTGCTGAAATTGATATTATTGCAAGAAAAGATTCCACATTGATTTTTGCAGAGGTAAAATACAGGTCCTATGGATACTTTGGGGCACCTGAGGAAAGTATCCATACCACCAAGGAATCTTTGATGACAGATGCAGCTTCCCATTTCATGCTACTCCAAAACTGGTATGGAGAATGTCGATTTGACATTATCTCTATTTTGGCTACAGGCATTAATTCTTGCGATATACAACATTATGAAGATGCATTTTTTCCAGGGGTCAATTTTGTATAACAGTTATATAAAATCAAACTGAGCAGCATGGAATGGGCAGCCACTTTTCTGAAGTTGCTGCACCTTTTCTAAAGGTGAATGTTGGTAGAAAAAATTCGGTCCTTTTACAGAATTATCATATTCTTTATGGAAAACGGGAGTTGCAGCACTACTCATTGGCGGTGTAATCCATGCCCAGTCGGCGGTAATGTTTCTGCCATGTTTTGCTTCACTTTGTTCAAACTGCAAAAATTGTTCAGCAGCTTCATGATGTGTTGTAAGGGTTACACCCGCGATCTGAAAGGAATAAATGACGGCTCTGTTTAGTTCCAGCAAAGCTTTATCTTTCCATAAGCTATACTGGCTTTTGGTATCAATACCCATTTTTTCTGCTATTATGGGTAAAAGATTGTATCTATTTTGATCAGCCAGATTTCTGCTGCCGATTTCTGTAGACATATACCATCCATTGAATGGTGCAGCGGTATAAAAAACTCCTCCGATTTCAAGCATCATATTGGATATGACAGGAATGGCGTACCATTGAAGTTGGAGGTTTTCAAACCAATCATATTCTGGATGCTTCAATTTGACCATCATATGTGATTTCGAGGATAATTTTTGTAAATACGGCTGTTTTCCAGGCCATTGAATAGCAACAGGCAATACTTCAAAAGGAGATGGCTTTTCATTCCACCCTTTTGATAGACACCAAGATGTAAATTCTGCTTCTGCCGGATCTCCGGTAATCTGACCATTTTTATCACTGAATCCTGCAAAACGAATCAATTGATTATTTAGAATTCGTGGCCCCCACACTTCTTGAGGCATTTTTTGACGAAATATGCTTATAACCGATCTTATCTGCCCTTGGTTAAAAGCATATTCCAGATGTGATTCCAACGCATCCAATATTTCTTCATCTGATTGCAGGTCCCTTCTGTCCAATACTTTAAGACTCTTCCAGTAAAGTCTTCCTATACATCGATTGCTGTTCCTCCAGGCAACCTTTGCCCCGTGAAACAATTCAGTTTGATGGTGCGTGTATGTACCTGTAGAAAATATTTCTTCTTTAACATCTAGCAGTCTCTTCGCTAATTCATGCTCAATGCCTAATTCACTATAGGCATCGCGAAGGAAATCGCACGCTCTGTCAAAAATATCCTGTTTTTGTTTATCAGAGATCATGATGGTTGTCTATCTTCTATTTTTACCTATTTAGGTAATTGATAATCAATATTATAGGTGCAATTTATCAAGAAAATTAGTCTTCTATTTTAATTCCTAAACTACACTCGTTAATAGGTAGTTTTTATTATAACGAACATTTACACAAAAACAGGATACAAACACGCAAATGCAGTATTGGTTTGAAAATATGGATAAAGACCTTATTTTTAGCGGGGTATCCGGTTATAAATTTGAATAAGGAATTGGATATTTTAGACCTGAATAAGTAAATTTCTGCGTAGAAATGATTCAAGTGAATGGGAATCTCTGGCTATGATTGCATCATCTTTAAAAATAACTACTGGTCTTTCCATCAATTCCGGATAGTTTGTAAGCAACTCGACCCAGTCTTTATTTTGCATTTCTTCTTTAAGAGGCAATTCTTTGAAAGCAGCATCCTTTTTTCTTATCCAGTTTTCTGGCTGAATTTTGAGTTTTGAAAGTATGTCTTCAATCTCTTTTTTTGTGAGCGGATTTTTTAGATAAAGACGTACTTCAGGTTCAAAACCCAAGGATTCCAAATAAGTAAGTGCTGCTCTGCTCTTACCGCAGCGTGGATTGTGTAAA
>JAUMBJ010000045.1:0-13379 GCA_032115755.1 Saprospiraceae bacterium | reverse complement strand
CTGTAGCCCGATACGTTCGCGTTAGCGTAAAATTATTGGGACAATTGGCATTACTAATGTCATCCGAAACCCATTCTACATCTGGCTGGTCATCACACAAATCACTAATTTGTCCTCCTGCAGCTATAAAATCATTGTAATTGTTTATGGGATCAGGTACTTCACTGGCACAGTCAACATTATTCCTGGGGGGACAAAGCATTAGTGGAGGAAAATTGTCAACTATCCGAATATATCCATATTCATCTGTTTCATTCCCACAAGAATCAGTAGCTGTAAATGTTACTGGATAAATAAGTCCACAAAAAGCATCAAAAGGTTCATAGTCATTCGTAACTGTGACGGGAATATTCCCATCCCAAGCTTTTGCTTTATTGAGCCATTGTTGTATGAGCGTTTCAGTAACAGGACTGTTACATTCGATAATCAAATCCGGTGGCACCTCAATTGTCGTAGGTCCGTCACGATCATAGGTAATTTCAAAACTAGTGGTATCCGTATTACATAGTAGTCCAGTGGTTAATTCTGTAGCTACTACACTGAAAACCCCCTCACTGTTAGGGCTGAAAAACGGACCTGTACCAACCACATTTCCGGCAGCATCCAACCAAACGTAATTATAATCATATTCCAGAGGGACAGCAAAAGCTTCCACTGTCGGAATTGTTCCTTCACAAATCTCACCTTCCGGGTAATTGACACTGACCGTAATGTCGGGCAATACCCTTACATTAAATGTATCACAATCCGTAATCGCACAAACACTTTGCTGTAATAAATTACCACAGACTTTATAGGTAAGCTCTATGGGTGATGTTTCATCAGCCCTAAAAATAGCGTTGTCAGACCCTGAAATAGGAGTTATAAATTGATTATACATTCCAGGATTGGATGGATTGGTTATATCTGTAAACACTATGGATGACGGCTGCAATCCAACTACATTAATATCAGCACCACAATCTACCCTGGTAACAATATCTGGCGTATTTGCTCCGGATATGGTTTTAAAAATAAATGAATTGGGGTTACTGCCCTGCTTACAAAATGTAAAGTTGTAAAACCTCCCTCCCGGCAAACAGATAGGCGTATTTTGAGAAATGGTAATCGTGTCACAATTAATAAACCAACCCTTTGGCTCAGGGGTAGCTCCCGTTGGAACATCTATAATCACACCAATAGCATCTTCATATAAAAATACATTAAAGGTTACACACCTTGGATTAGATATATAATTGGTGGCATTACAACAAATACCTTGTCGTTTAATATCCGGTATTAATACTTCAACTCCAGGAGCATACAAGTCTACATTAAAAAATGGCACCTCAGGATTTGCTTTACAAATTGGACACGAACTAGTGTCTGCTATATTAATGTTTTGAGTACAATTTATAATATTTCCACAAACGTCAGTAGCTCTATAGGTCCTTACAACGCTTTCTGGACAAAACCCTGGTTGATTGGTAAAATAGAAAAACTCATTGATAAAATCAAAGGTTAAATCTCCTGAACAATTATCACTACCCGACATACCCACAGTACTAGTTGGGGGTATATCGTCTGGTGTATTTACAGTTAGATCTGAAGGACAATTTACAGTAGGAGCCTGGCTATCATTGATTATAATTGTTTGGTTTTTACTAATGGAATTACCCACTTCATCCGTTGCTGTCCACGTCCTGATGACAGTACCTCTGTTAAGACAATTTCCTGGGGTAAGTTGATCCGAATAGGTAATAACTGGATCACTTGAACAGTCATCCGTAGCAGTCGCGAAGCCTGTCATTGTCGGGTCAAGATCTTCATAACATAATATAACTATATTGGGAGGGGTTTGTATGACAGGATCTGTTACATCCTCTATAGTTACATTTGCATCAAATACTACTTCTGGACAACCACCTTGCGCCCCAAAGGTATATAATACCGTATAAACGCCAATAATTGATTGGGAAGGATCAATTTCCCCGGTGGCAGGATCTATGTATAAGCCAGGATCAGAAGTAAAAATACCCCCACTATCTCCAAAAAATTGGGGCAGAATTCCTGTTTCATTAGGACAATAAGGTGTTCCGGGGTAACTAAAATCCGCATAAGGATATGCGGTGATGACTAATTGAGTAGTTGTTGAAACACTCGCACAACCTCCAATAGCTGGAGTTGTATACGTTATAGTGTGGGTTCCGGGCAAGCTTAACCCTATGCTTACGGTACCAGTAGCCGCATTGACAAAAACCCCTGGAGATCCGGTATAGACTCCTCCACTGGGACCAGTCAAAACAACTGCTGCATTGGGATCGCTCGAGCAATATGGCGAACCAGGATAATCAATGGTAGGAGATGGTATGGCAGTAATAGTTACGATCGTCGAGGCGGATACCTCAGTACATCCACCAAAAGGTATTGTAGTGTAAGTGATTGTGTAAGTTCCAGGCGTGCTTCCGGCAGGGATAATCGTCCCGGTTGATGGATCCAAATCCAAGCCATTTGGAGCAGACGTATAAGTACCACCTAAATAACTACCACTCCCACTTAAAACCACGTTTACAGGGGTAGTACTCGTTTCACAATACTGACTTAAAGGATAGGCCAGACTTACGACAGGGAGCGGAGTGATAGTCACCTGTACAGATTCTACTACCTGTGCGCATCCATTTGATGCTGGTATGGTGTAATTGATCGTAAATGTCCCCGTAGCTGATGTATTTGGTAGGATGGCGCCAGTAGATGTATTGTACGTAAGACCAATAGGTGTAGCGCTAAAAGATCCACCGAGGTAATTTCCTCCACCCGTAATGACCGGGTCGTGCCAAGTATTATCATTTGCACAAAATGGATCATCATAGTCGATATCTGCAAATGGCAAAGGGGTTACTTCCACCTCTACGATAATTGGCTGCCCTTGACATAGGGCTGTTTCTGGGGTTATTTCGTATTGTACATATCCCGTATTGTTGGTGGTAGTGCTAAGCGTTTGAATGATTTGATTTCCCATGCCAACTGTGGCACCAGTAACATCCTGCTGCGTAACAGTCCAGCTAAAAGTGACTCCAGGAGTACTTGAACTTAGTACAATGGCAGTCGGATTTCCAGAACATATTAGCTGATTTTGTGGGATCGCAAGTGCAACGGGAACAGGAAACACAGTAACATCAAACTCTACAGAATCACTTACACATCCATCATATTCCGCGAAAGCTTTATAGCTAACTGTGCCTGGTGTTGAACCAGTTAACGTCAGTGTTTGCTCAATTTGATTACCTGTTCCATCACTTGCTCCGGTAACTCCCGCTTCAAAAGCTTGCCAAGAAAAATCTGAAAGTGGAAGATTTGAAGAAAATAATTGAAAATTGGTGGCTTGCCCTGAACAAATCTCATCGTAAACCGGTAAGACATCCAAAAGAGGTTTTGGCTTGACATTGACAGTTATGGTAAGCGTGTCTCCCGTACATCCGTTAAGATTGGCTACCACTTTGTAGGTGGCCGTAAGTATGGTAGAATTTGCAATGTTAGTAAGTTTTTGCCTGATCGTATCTCCTACGCCTGCACTTGCCCCACTAATACCTGGAGCTAAAACGGTCCAAGAAAATGTTACGCCTGGAATGTCACTCGTTAACCCCACCTTCAAACTATCCATAGAACAAATATCGAAAAATGTAGTAGCGAATACTTCAGGCTCCCCTACTATGACATTGACAGAAGCGGATGATGTATTTCCCAAATCGTCAGTAACCAGAAGTGTATACGTGGTATTTACAGCCGGAGCAGCTTTGATAATTTGCTGATTAGTCGACGATAAGCCGGTTGGTGGCGACCACTCGAAACTATATGGAGGTTGCCCACCTGTTATAACCGCATTCAATTCGACAGAATCACCTGGACAGGTATACACATTACTTTCCCCACCGTTTATTTCAATAGTTATTTGAGCACTCAAACTTGCTTCAAAACCGAAAGCAAGAAGTGCTACAAAAAATAAAATTATTTTCAACAGTTTAACGGGCATTTCGTATAGAAAAGTTTCAGGGTATTATCAAATCAAAAATTATACCTTTTGCTATACTTGCCTGTTGGAATTCTAATAATTTTCAAATGATGCTGTTGGCAATTCATTTTCAATTTCATATTTTCTCAGGTTTCAGATCACAAATTCATTGGTATTAAACCTTTATTCTACGAATTAAAATATTATTTAATTCATAAAAAAATGACGCTAAATTACTAACATATATCATTAATAATCAATATGTTAGTTTTAAAGTAAACCTTCAAAAATAGAAATTTATATTGTCTTTACGTAGGAAAAATAAAAAAAAACGTGCCAAGATGAAGTGGAACACTCAACTATAAAATTGAAAAATTTAAACAAGTATTGAATAACACTTACACGGTAAAATCTATCCAATTTACACGTTTAAATAGACGCTCATTGGTTTAGAGGAAAGTTAATGTAATAAAATTATCAAATACATGAACTGCAACGAGAATACTCACAAAAAGAATGAAATTTGAATTGTTTGATTTTTGAAGCAAAATCATTTACGATTTAAGTACTTTTTCAAGATCAGCCTCCGAATAATAAATACTTTTTAGAACTTTCCTGTCTTCTTCTCGATAAACCAGATATTCCCCGTTTTTCTCTTCAATGACAGAATTTGTTTGTTTGTGATGGAGATAATGTTGCTGCGTTAGTAATGCTTCGTCAAGCGTTTTACAGGCCTTACTCATATTCGAGCGCTGCACCTCTTCAAACAATCCTGAAAACTTTGGACCAAGACCAAACTCCAGTATGGCACCCGAAAGTACATACTGCAAATCACTCAAGGCATCCGCAATGCCGACAATATCTTTTTGGGCTATGGCTTCTTTTAATTCGTCTAATTCTTCCTGCAAAAGCGATACCCTTAAATTACAGCGTTCTGGAGTTGGTACCTGTGGATGATCTAATACCGGCAGGCCAAACAACGCGTGAAACTCAGCTACATTATTTAAACCCTTTGGTTCAATAAATTCATATTTATGTATTTTATTATTCATAATTATAATTTATAAAAAATGATTAAATTTAAAAATCTACAGTATTAAAATCTAACTGATCAAAAGTCCCTGAAGACATCATTAAGACATGAAAGCCTTTAAATTCTTGGAGCTCTAACTCTTCTTTAAGCAATTTTGGACTCGTGATTACCTTCAACCTGGGGTGATCGAAAGCCTTTTGAACCTGAGCAGTTGAAAGTAATTCCATTTGCTTCATGGCAAAGGTGTGTGGACTTAAATAGATGATGGCATTTTCTGCAGATTCCAGTGTATTGCAATATTCTGGAAGAAATACACTACTTACACTAGAGAAGGTATGTAATTCAAGAACAGCAAGTAATGGCTTGTCTTGATACCATTCTGCAAATGCACTGCAGGTAGCCTTAACTTTGGATGGAGCATGCGCAAAATCAAGATATACCAGCTTTCCATTTTTATCAAATAATTTCTGAAGGCGTTTTTGGGCCCCCGTAAAATCGGAAATAGAATTAAAAAATACTTCCTCTGATATACCTACTTCACCACAAACCAGCATAGCCGCATGCATGTTCTCAAGATTATGTCTTCCTATAACAGACACCGCGTATGTTGTACCATTATATCGGATACGACTACCCTCTTCCCTTTCTATTCCCTCATATGGAATGGTTTCAATACCAACTTCAGAATTAGAAATTATTTGATTTATATTTGAATCATTTTTATAATAAAACAACTTGCCGTTTTCTGCGAAGGTTTTCAAGTAAATACGAAACTGATCTTTATAGTTTTCAAAAGTAGGAAATACATTTATGTGATCCCAGGCAATGCCGGTAAGTACAGAAATATGGGGATGGTATTTATGAATCTTTGGGACTCGATCTATGGGCGAACTTAGATACTCATCACCCTCCACTACAAGAATCGGTGCATCACTCAATCTCACCATGCGGTTAAAACCATCCAGCTTTGCGCCAACGAGAAAATCAAAATCAACCTTATTTTTTCTAAGCACATGCAAAATCATGGATGTGGTAGTCGTTTTACCGTGACTGCCGGCTATGACAATTCGCTTTTTATTTTTGGACAAAGAATATACAAGTTCTGGATATGAAAATATTTTTACACCAAGTTCTTTTGCTTGCAGTAATTCTGGGTTTTCGGCGCGCGCGTGCATACCAAGTACAATAAAATCAAGATCCTTCTTTATTTTCTCAGGGAACCAACCAAATATTTCTGGACAAATACCAGCTTCCTTTAAGTTTGAAAGGGCTGGGTCATAGACTTCATCATCTGATCCTGAAACCTCATAACCCATGCTTAACATGTCCAACGCCAACTGATGCATTACTGCGCCACCAATAGCAATAAAGTGTATTTTACCTTTACTCATTTATTTCTTTCTTAATACTATGACCGTCTTTCTTAAGTCATATAAATAATACCCTTGTTCGGCATGAATTTTCGATGAAATACATGTTTTCAGCAGGTAATACTATGTTTTAACAAAATCAAGCTGTCAATTGTAACGATGCGAACAAAAATAATGCAATTTATTTTCTCTTGTCAGGTTATATTATATTTCTTTTATATGTTTGATATTTTTATTCCTGCCTGAATTGTTAAATAAACAAAAATGTTCTTTTTATGTATATCTATTGTTAGATATTTTAGATAGCATACTTATAGAAATAGGTTGAAAAACATTAATATCAGACAAATTATATCGATTAAAAGCATTCATTTTTTCGTATTCAAATTAGAATGAAAAAATCTAATAAACAAATAAATATTGATGTTCCTATAACGTGTTACGAGACCTTGGAATAAAAGTTTTTCTACACATAAACTAATAAAAGTCTGTATATGAAAATACCCATAGACATAAAAACTGGTAAGATTACATCTCCCACAAAAAATGAAAGCATTATTGTAGGTATAGACTTGGGAACTACCAATAGTCTAGTGGCATATATGGATAATGGAACACCCAAAGCTATTTGTGAAAATTCAGGAAAGCACAGCCTTGTACCTTCCGTCATATATTTCGCCCCCAACGACGCAATTATCGTTGGACAAGATGCTTTACCTTTCATGGCCTCAGAACCTGAAAACACCATTTTTTCGGTTAAGCGATTATTGGGTAAAAGCTATGCCGATATTGAAAATGAATCCATTCATTTGGGATACAAAATTATCAATGAAGAAAACAGCTCATTGGTCAAAATAAGAGTGCGTGACAAATTTTACAATCCTGTCGAATTATCCGCAGAAATATTGAAAGTCCTAAAAAAAAGAGCAGAATCTGCCCTTAAAAAAGAAATACAAAAAGTCGTTATCACAGTTCCCGCGTACTTTAATGATGCCCAGCGTCAGGCAACGAGGGACGCAGGTAAACTGGCAGGATTGGATGTTCTTAGAATTATCAACGAACCAACAGCAGCAAGCCTGGCATACGGTCTTGGTCAAAATTCGTCTGATTCCCTGACGATTGCTGTCTATGATTTTGGGGGAGGTACTTTCGACATAACCATATTAAAACTTGAAAACGGCATTTTCGATGTACTATCTACCCACGGGGACACCCATCTTGGTGGTGATGATATCGACACGGCTATTGTTCAATTCTGGCTTAAAAATGAAAGTATTAAAAAATCTGTCGATACTAGTGTACATGGAATGCAACATTTGAGAATTTTGGCAGAACGGGCTAAGAAAAAGTTGTCTGATGAATTTGACTTCCATGAAACTTTAAATAATATCTCCATTTCACTCCAACGCAAAGAATTTGAAGAAATTGTTAATCCAATTTTCCAACAAACTATTTTTTCTTGCAAACAAGCACTTCAAGATGCAGGTTTAAAACCAGAACAAATTAGCCGTGTCATACTGGCAGGTGGATCCACACGAATTCCGTATATCAGGGAGAAACTTAGTCAATTTTTTGGAAAGAATCCGGACACCTCATCAAACCCGGATGAAATTGTAGCCCTGGGCGCAGCCATTCAGGCTGATATTCTTTCTGGCAACAGAAAAGACATGCTTTTACTTGACGTTACTCCCCTTTCTTTGGGGATTGAAACGGTTGGTGGCCTTATGGATGTAATCATACCCAGAAATGCCAAGGTTCCTCAAAGCGTGGGAAGAGAATACACCACATCTGTAGATGGACAAAAAAATCTAAAGATTGCAGTTTATCAGGGAGAAAGAGATTTGGTGGAGTTTAATCGAAAACTTGGAGAATTTATTCTTAAAAACATCCCACCCATGCCTGCAGGGTTACCCAAAATTCAGATACATTTTATATTGGATGCAGATGGCATATTGACAGTGAAAGCAACAGAAAAAAGGTCAGGTACAGAAACAAGCGTTGAAATAAAATCTGCTTATGGTATCCCAGAAGAAGAAATGGCACGTATGCTGCTGGATTCCATAAAAAACGCTGAGATAGATAAAAAAGTAAAATTCCTACAGGAAGCCAAAAATGAAGCTAAAAACATTTTATTGTCTTCAGAAAAGTTTATTGTACAAAATCAAAGCTGGCTTTCAGGCCAACAAATCTCCCAATTAAAATATTTATCGGACGAACTTTCAAAAGCTTGTGAAAGTGACCAGAAGGATGCTATCGAAGCGGCTATGGATAATCTTAATACATATGCCAATCCTTTAGCACATCAAGCTTTGGAAAAGAATATTGCAGGCGCCTTATCCGGACAGAAGCTCGATTAGTGCTGTTTGTATTTTCTGAAGTCATAAAGGCTTGATGATGTTCTAAGATACATCTCTCTAAGATACATCGGCCCATCTAGCGTATTGTATAGATAGGAAACCTGCTGACTGCGTTTTTGCAGATAACGACCAGGTAAAGCAACATTATATTTAACAGGATTTGGTAAAGCACCTATGAGTAATGCTGCATTTTTCAAGGTGAGTTGAGATGGTTTTTTACTATAAAAAAAACTTGATGCCGCCTTTACCCCAAAAACATGATCTCCCATTTCTGCTATATTCAAATAAACTTCCAGAATGCGCTCTTTTGTCCATAAAGATTCAATGAGAATAGTAAAATAAAGCTCTGCAACCTTCCTAACATAAGATCTCGCCGGCCATAAAAAGGCATTTTTTGCAACCTGCTGCGTGATCGTGCTGGCGCCCCTAATATTTTTTCTTCCCTCTCTGAATATAGCTGACCTCATAGAAGCAATATCGACCCCTCCATGAAAAGGAAAAAGCTGATCTTCAGATGCCAAAGCACTCACTTTTATTTTGTCATTAATGTTTTTGTAGGATGTCCATGAATAACGAACCGGGTTAAATGAAAAATCCTCAAAAGTCCTCTGAATCATTAAATTGGTAAAAGGTACTGGTACAAACCGGTAAAATAAAACCCACACAACTGAAAAACTTACAGCAATAATGGCCATTTTATGTGCCAATCCAACTAATCTACGCATGCAAAAATTTTATTTATTGTAGGAGAAATCCATGATATTTAAATTATTTTTTTTGGGTCTCTTTGGATGGCTCTAATTCAGCTGTTAGTACATCTATAATATTAGGATAAACCTGACGGTGTTTTTTAAAGAAGCTTTCTAGTTGCATCCACACCGCTTTTTCAATGTCTTCGTCAACTTGAGGTATCAGTTTTTGCTTTTTGGTTTCCATTAAATACCAGTGAGATTTTTTAATCAATCGCTTTCCTTGCCCACTGCGATAGGTATGTCGAGTAATACCGATTTTCCGGATTATATTGAGCTGCTTAATACCAGTCTCTTCTTCAATTTCCCTGATGCTCGCATTTTTCTTTAATTCCCCTGGTTCAATCTTCCCTTTTGGCAAATCCCAGGAACCACGGCGATAAATTAGCAAATATTCACCCTTTTCATTGCGGACCAAGCCTCCCCCAGCTTCTATTTCAGTAAAATGAGAAAGAAAATCTCGCTTTAATAGCTCAAAACTTTCAGCATAAATGAAACATTTGTCTATAAATGATTGCTCTTCTATAAAATCAAGCATTTTTAATAAATCTTTACGGTTCCCATTATAGTGATATAATAAGGTGCCTGGGCTTTCTATATGCGATAACTTTATCCTTGCCGAGGAGGTTAGATTCACTTCTACGGCATTCATAAAGATTTTGTACTTTTGCTTTTGTTTTTTAATCATACTTTTAATATGACATTTCAGAAATCTGTTTCTCAATACCTATTGCAAATAAAAGCAATAAAATTAAGTCCGCAAAATCCTTTTACATGGGCTTCAGGACTAAGATCACCAATCTATTGCGATAATAGAGTAACATTGTCATTTCCTGAAATCAGAACGCATATTTTGGATGGTCTATGTGATTTGGCCAAGTCACTAGAACCATTCGATGCCATTTGCGGTGTAGCAACGGCAGGAATCCCGCAGGGAGCGCTTTTAGCCGATAGACTTATCAAGCCATTTGCGTACGTTAGAGGAAAAGCGAAGGATCATGGAAGACAAAATCAAATCGAAGGCGATCTACCTGAAGGCAGTAAATTACTAGTAGTAGAAGACCTTATTTCAACAGGTAAATCGTCCCTTGAAGCAGTTCAGGTACTTAGGGAGGCCGGGTATACGGTAGTCTCCGTTTTAGCTGTATTTGACTATGGACTTCCTCAGGCTGTACATAACTTTTCTGTGGCAAAATGCCCTTACCATTCTTTGACAAACTACGAAAACCTACTGCAGGAAGCAGCAGATCAAGCTTACATTTCCAGGGAAGATGTACTCATGTTGGAAGACTGGAAAAATGACCCTGAAAATTGGTACGCTAAATACTTTAATGATTAATTGACTAATTTTTATATGAATATTTTTAAGAGTGACTCCACGAAGTTTTTGTTTGACTATTTAAACAGTAACTCACCTACAGGATTTGAATATAGCGGTCAAAAAACTTGGGTGGATTATATCAAATCATACGTAGACGAATGGCATCTTGATAATTATGGCACCGCATATGCTATCATAAACCCACAACATCCATTTAAAGTAGTCATAGAAGCCCATGCTGACGAAATATCCTGGTTTGTAAATTATATTACCGATCAGGGATTCATTCATGTCATCAGAAATGGAGGATCTGACCACCTGATTGCGCCGTCTATGCGCGTTGATATTCATACCAAAAAAGGTATCGTGAAAGGTGTTTTTGGTTGGCCTGCTATCCATACCCGTACTGGAACTGACGCCAACATCACACCCACTATGGATAATATATTTATTGATGTTGGTGCAAAAGACAAACAAGAAGTGCTTGATATGGGCATTCATGTCGGATGTGTAATAACCTTCGAAGATAAGCTTACCGAGCTTAATACACATTTTTACGCAGGAAGAGCACTTGACAACCGAATGGGAGGATTTTGTATTGCCCAAGTCGCTAGGTTATTAAGCGAAAACAAGAAGAAATTACCCTTTGGCTTATACATTGTAAATTCCGTTCAGGAAGAAATTGGTTTAAGAGGCGCTGAAATGATTGCTCAAACGATTAAGCCTAATGTGGCTATCATAACAGATGTTACCCATGACACTAGCACACCGCTTGTAAATGCTAAAATACAAGGTGACACCAAGTGTGGTTTGGGTCCTTGCCTAACCTATGCCCCAGCAGTACACCAAAAACTATTGCAACTCATCATTGATGTTGCCGAAAAACAAAAAATTCCATTCCAGCGATCAGCCTCCAGCAGAACAACAGGAACAGATACAGACGCTTTTGCCTACAGTAATGGTGGCATACCCTCTACACTTATTTCTCTGCCACTTAGATATATGCATACAACAGTAGAAATGGCTCATAAGCAGGATATTGAACATGTTATTCAATTGATTTACCACAGCTTATTGCATATCAAACCAGATATGAATTTTAGATATTTTTAAGTCTTAAATATCTGCTTCTGTAATGTCCGAAACTGGAATATTTAATTCAGAAAACCAAAAAAAACTACCCCTGAAAAAAATTCTTGAGGTAGCTGAACCTGATGAGCTAAAAGATTTTATACTCCAATACGCCAAATCGGACAAAAAATTGGCCACATTGCTCAAAGCAAAATTTGCACGAAATCTTACTTTTTCCCCAGAAGATGACAGATATAAGATAATACTGGATAACATCATCCCACCACGAGCAGGAAAGCAAGTACCCTCTTCGTCAGATATTAAATTATGGACTTCCGTTGCTGATGATTTTACAGACCAGGCACAGGATGCCATAGCGCTGGGCAGATATGCCGAAGCCTGGATGATACTCCATGCAGTACTTTCTAAAATTGACTATCTGACAACCATATTTGGACTCCATTACAATAAAGAGATAAATATTATTTACCAAAAAGGGTTATCAATATTATCGCTGCTGACAAACCAGGTCCTTCCTCAGCCGTTAAAAGAACGCATCATGAACAATTTATCTGGCATGATGGATAAAAGCTATTTTCATTTAAAATCCGAAATAATTAACATTCCCTTTATGCTGATTTCCGAGTTTTTGCCTTCTGCAAAAAACCATTTGGAAATCAGCATTTTACGACATTTGGAAATAGAGAACGAGGAAGAAAAAGGCCACTGGCTTGCTCTTTGGTTCTTGATGCAAAAGTATCATAATGAAAAAAACATAAGCCTCCCTTCGAACATCATCAATCCCCCAATTTTTTATACCGCAGGCTTTCTTTACGCATATGGAATCAAAAAAATGGCAATCACTTTACTTGAAAATCATATACATTCCCAGCCTACAGATAAATCTTCAACGGTAAGATTATTGGAATTTTACGAGGCAGAGGGTATGTATGTGCCATACCTTAATTTATGCGCAGAACAACTTTTAACTAAAGCTGAATTTTACTGGCTGGATTGTATGAAAAGAATTCCAGAAACAGAAATCTCTGGAGAATTCTTATCTAGATTAGAAAAAAGGCTTCTGGACAAGTATTATTCAAATAGAAAATTATTAACAGAATTTTATAACATTTTTAAATATTGGGGTGGCTTTCTCCAATATTTAAAAATGCAAGATGATATCGACTGGGTTTATTTACCTTTTCAAAGACTTTATCATGCAATGCCCGCAGAAGTTGAGGAGCTATTTATACATAAACTTGACCAATTCTTAAAATCACACTTTGGTGAATTCTCACATAATAAATTAAATAACATCATTCAAGAGCTGCACAAAAAAGGCCTCCAGTCGTTGGTAGCCAAATCAAAAAAATGGCTTTGGTCAAATTATCCTGACAGAACAAAACTATTGGAAATAATAAATAGTTATATTTAAATTATCTTCATAAGATATAATAAATTTGTGCGCTAAACATCATCAGCTATAGAAA
>JAUMBJ010000044.1:0-8333 GCA_032115755.1 Saprospiraceae bacterium | reverse complement strand
GATTAGTTTTCGTATTATCAGGAAAAATTGTCGTCATCTTGGTGTAAATATTCTGATAGGCAAAATCTTTGCTATGTGTGGTATGCAGAACTATATCGTAGGCGGGTACTGTATCTAATATCTCAAATTCATAATTGATTTTTTCCTTGTAATCCCAGGGTCCTTCAATGTTGACATTATGGCTAAATATGATTTCCTGACCACAAGCGCTCAGTAATATTATAAATGCCAATGAGGATAAAATGGATAAATAATTCAATGCTTGTCTAATTTAAGGTCAAAGTTAGTTTCAATTATTTAAAAGGTAAGCTGTGGGGAAAAGTTTTTCTTAATTGGATGGATTTATGAGGGCTTTTTTTTAAAAATATGTATTTTTGCAATCTATAAAATAGGTATTATGTCTGCAAATAGTGATTTCGGAAAGAAAGGTGCCATATTTGGTAAGATTATTTTATCAATAATCCTCTTCATCATACTTTGGATTTGGATTTATCAGAAGAATGGTCATTTCGTACCAAATTAATCTCACACTTTAGTATATAACTGCAGCATATGTATCATGCTGGGGTGAATGGTATATGTATAGGAATAAAAAAGTCGTCGTCGTTTTACCTGCTTACAATGCAGCTAAAACCCTGGAGAAAACTTACAGAGAAATTGATTTTTCTTTGGTTGATGAAGTCATTTTATGCGATGATGCCAGTAAGGACAATACTGTTTCACTTGCTCAAACCCTAGGCATAAGCCATATCATAAAGCACCAAACCAACAAGGGCTATGGTGGCAATCAGAAATCATTATATAGAAAGGCACTTGAGTTGAATGCGGATATTGTTATCATGCTGCACCCAGATTACCAATATACACCTTTACTCATACCGAGTATGGTTAACATTATCGGTGAAAATCTTTATCCTGTGGTTTTGGGGTCTAGGATTCTTGGAAAAGGCGCTTTAAAAGGTGGAATGCCGGTGTATAAATATATTGCAAACAGGTTTTTAACCTTGACGCAAAATTTGCTTATTGGTTACAAGCTTTCTGAATATCATACCGGATACCGAGCCTTTTCAAAGGAAGTATTACAATCCATTGCCTTTGAGCAAAATTCAGATGATTTTATATTTGACAACGAAATGTTGTCACAAATCATATACAAGGGATTTGACATTGCAGAGGTTACCTGCCCAACGAAGTATTTTGAAGAAGCATCGTCTATCAATTTTGTGCGTAGCTCCAAATATGGACTGGGCGTTTTGCGCGTTTCAGCCATCCATCTATTCTGCAAAATGGGATTGATGCGTTCTGCTCTTTATCAGTAAAAATATCTTTACTAAGTCGATTATTCTCCGCTAAAAAACTCTTTCATCCTTTCAAAAAACCCTTTGTCACCTTCAGCCGGCGAAGGCTTGAAATTCGGCATATTTCTCATTTTTTCTAGCATTGCTACTTCGGAGCTATCCAAATTTTTTGGTGTCCATACATTGACATGAATGAGTTGATCTCCGCGCTGATAAGACTGCAGGGAAGGCAGCCCTTTGCCCTTTAAACGGAATATTTTTCCACTTTGTGTTCCAGCAGGAATTTTAACTTTTACTTTTCCTGTAAGCGTTGGTACTTCCGACTGAATACCCAAGGCGACGTCAGCAAAATTCAAATAAAGATCATATATTACATTTTGTCCGTCTCGACTAAATTCCTTGTGTTGTTTTTCTTCGATACTTACCAATAAATCACCTGCAGGACCGCCATTTTGTCCTGCATTACCTTTCCCACGGACAGAAAGTTGAAGACCTTCGTGTACGCCTGCTGGAATGTCAATTTCTATAGTGTCTTCTTCTGTTGTCCTGCCATCTCCACGACAAGTATTACAATATGCTGTTATGGACTTACCGGAACCGTTACATTTTGGACAGACCACTGTAGTCTGCATTTGTCCAAGGAAAGTACTTTTAATTTGACGAACGTAACCTGAACCCTGACAAGTCCCACAAGTACTTACAGATCCTTTATCCTTAGCCCCACTGCCGCTACAAGATGAGCAGGTTACTTGCTTCTTAACTTTAATCTTTTTCTTTACACCGGATTCTATTTCTTCAAGGGAAAGTGCTACTTTAATTCTAAGGTTGCTTCCTTTTTGCCCCCCAGAACGTCCAGAACGCTGGCCACCTCCAAAAAAGGATTCAAATGGACTACCACTATCTCCAAACATGTGACCAAAGTGCTCAAATATATCTTCGACCGTCATTCCGTCCCCAGAATAACCTCTTCCTCCACCCATATTGTCTACGCCTGCATGCCCAAAACGATCATATTTGGCGCGCTTGTCCGGATCGCTAAGTACTTCATAGGCTATGGCTGCTTCCTTAAACTTTTCTTCTGCCTCTTTATCACCGGGATTTCTGTCAGGGTGGTATTCCATAGCAAGTTTGCGGTAAGCCTTTTTTAGGGTGCCCTCATCAGCACTTTTTTCTACACCGAGAATTTCGTAATAATCTCTCTTCATAAATGTTCTATTTGTAAGTTTCCTATAAAGAAACTATTTATCTTGATAAAGTGGAGCCATTGCATGAGATTACACTCCATTGTTTGTTAATTTTATGCGATATGGATAAAGATAACTTGAATCATTATTGGATTTATTTACCCACAACTACTTTGGCGTACCTAATTATTTTGTCATGAAGAAAATATCCTTTTTCAATAGTATCCAAAACTACTCCTTTTAATTCATCGGATGGTGCTGGAATATCTGTAATAGCTTCGTGTTGTTCAGGATCAAAAGGTTTTCCGGATGATTCCATAGGCGTTAGTCCCTTTTGGTGTAAGGTCTGATATAATTTGTGATATACCAGTTGTACGCCTTCGCTGAATACTTCTCCTGATTCAGGATTTTCTGCACTTTTTTTTGCTCTGTCGAAATCATCCAAAACAGGTAAAAGTGCCGTTATAGTTTCTTGGGCTGCGGTTTTCATCAATTCGAACCGCTCTTTAACGGTTCGCTTCTTAAAATTATCAAATTCTGCAAACAGCCGAAGATATTTGTCTTTAGATTCTTCCAATTCAGTTTTTAACTGTTCTATTTCCTGTTGAGTAGAAGTCTCTTGTTGCTCACTTATAGTCTGGTCTGGTGTTGGTTCTTGTAACTGCTCTTCCTGATTACTCATTGTCAATAGTTTTAATTTTATATATCGTTTTTATCAATTTTACTGCCATTTTAATTTTAAGCCAAAATGTCATAAATATTGGGCTGATTTCAGATATTTTGACACTTATTCTGCTTCCAGGCGGCTTTCTAAATAGGTTTTTATAGCATAGGGTGTTGCGTTGACAGATAGAATTCTCCCCTCTGGAGAAATAAGATATTTTGTTGGAATTTCCCTTACCTTATATTGAAGTGCCAATGGACTGTCAAAACGCTTATCTTGAAGAATATGATACTTCCAATTTAGCTGATCCGCCATAATGGCCTTTTCCCAGGAATCTCTCTTTTTCTCTATGCCAACAGAAATAATTTCGAAGGACGCAGCATCTTTAAAAGATACATCTTTGAACAGATTGTAAAGAGCCACTAGCTCAGGATTTTCTTTTCTGCAGGGCCCACACCATGAACCCCAAAAATCAAGTAACACATATTTACCACGCAACTGACTTAATGAAAACGTGCTTCCATCCTTCAGTGTAGCTTGAAATTCTTCTGCCATTTCACCAGAATCATATTTTGGCAACCTGTAGATATAATTTCCGGTATAGGCTATAATGGCAATTATAATTATAATGAGCCAGCCAAATTTATTAAATATTACAGACAATGAGTTCATATCTTTATGTTTTATAGCGTCATGCTTCGTGTGATTATTTGCCCATTAATATCCATAGAAATTAATCACACTACACGCTAAAGCTTTACCAATGCACTTACTATCACTATAATACGCAATAGAAAGACTATGTTTAAATTATTGTAACTTTGTTTATTAAAAAGTGATATGAAGAAAAGTTTTGTTCCTGAAAACATGGCTACAAAAGACTTACATCAGCTGATCATTGGTTGTGTTGCACCCAGGCCAATTGCGTTTGTCAGTACAAGGGATGAGCAAGGACTTTTGAACCTGGCGCCTTACAGTTTCTTTAATGCTTTTAGTTCAAATCCTCCTATAGTTGTATTTTCTTCCAACCGAAGAGTGACCAATAATACGACAAAGGATACGCTTCACAACGTGATGAAAACAAAGGAAGCTGTCATAAATGCGGTATCTTTTGATATCGTCAGACAAATGTCATTATCCTCAGCCGAATTTCCACCTGAAGTCAACGAATTTGAAAAAATCGGACTTACACCTGAGGATTCTGTTGTAGTCGACGTTCCTGCTGTAAAGGAATCTCCCGTAAATATGGAATGCAGGGTAAAGGAAATCATTCCACTTGGAAAACATGGTGGAGCGGGACATCTTATTATTTGCGAGGTTGTTCATATGCGAATAGCTGAGCATTGCTTTACAGAAGGCAAATTGGACCCGCAAAAACTTGATTTAATGGCGAGA
This sequence comes from Saprospiraceae bacterium, assembly GCA_032115755.1. Lineage (GTDB taxonomy): Bacteria > Bacteroidota > Bacteroidia > Chitinophagales > Saprospiraceae > OLB9. Next base: position 3,792 of record JAUMBJ010000044.1, on the reverse strand, counting down.
ATGGGAAGAAACTATTATGTCAGAGCCAGTGGAAGTGCAGTTATGGAAATCTATCAGTCGGTTACTGAAATTCCAATAGGCTTTGACCGACTACCACATTCCATTAAGCACAGTGGTATACTCACGGGTAACCAGATTGCGGTTTTGGCTTCTTTTACAACACTGCCGGATGAACTGGAAATTGAAAGTTGGAAGGAATCTGGGGTGTCGCAGTATAATAACCTTTCAAGTGACCAAATTCATACGCATGCAGCAACATTAATTGAGGAAGGAAAGGGAAGAGCGGCATTGAATCTCTTAATTTGGCATGACCAAAAGTAATAATTTTTAGGGTGGTCTTCCCTTATCAGAATTGGTATTTATACTAAGCATTTATTGAGAACATCGCACTTTTCGATTTTTATTTCAATGGGTTCGTTAAAAAAAACGAGTGAATAGAAGAAACTCGTCCAATCTTTATTTGAATAATAATTGGTCATTCAAAATCGTTTTATGGGGAAAACGATATGAATCCAATCATTTTATTACTCTTGTTGTTTTGTGGAAATTTGCACGCTCAGCATTATTATACTTCAGCAGGGCTGAGATTTGGAACGGATGTAGGTATCGCGGTCAATCAGAGATTGATGAAGAAATCAACCATTGAACTGCTCCATCAGCCTGGATTATTTACTTCCGATTCCTACACCTCTATCACTCTTAGAAAGCATTTACCTATCCTGGGGAGAAGTGTCAATTTGTTTGGAGGTATGGGTGCTGCAGCTTATGTTTCCTCATCATTAAATGTCGGCGATTTAATTCAGGAAATATCACCTGCCGTTGTGGCTACTGCGGGTGGAGAAATTGTTATTGGACGCATACACATTTCCTATGACTGGTCACCCCACCTTATTATGGATCCAAGTATTCAAACGAGCAGATGGCGAGCCAGCAACGCACTATCTGTAAAATATGTTTTGCTTAAGCCGAAATCTGCTGTAAAGCGCAGTAAAGAAAAGTTATTTAAAAACAGGTAAAGAAAACGTTAATCTAAAAAGATATTATTGTCTTTTTCTGGCATAAGCTCATCATTTTTATTTAGGCCTGAAATTTCAGCAAAACAGGCATAATCTGATGCCATATAAACCGGATAGGTAATCAGTACGCCTATAAGCAATCCAATGACACCAAGAAAAATGATTAAAACGCCAAGAATCATAAAGATGAGGTGTGCCATCCAGTTTTTATTGACAATTAAAAAACTTTCTTTTATGGCTTCCACGGGGCTAAAATCATAAAAATAAGTCAGTGCCAGTGCCCATCTGAGGCTGACTGCAACATAAATGTATAAAATGAGTATAATTAACCAGACAAATCCAACATTTGTTATTTCATTCCAAAGTTCTAACATAGCTTCTGGATCTTGACCATTAAATTCCATTAATAATTCTCTATCGATTATAAAAAAAATGGGAGAGGCGATTAAGATATAGATGGCCAGCTGAGCGATATAAGTACCCAGTAATGGTAGTAGTTTTTTAAACCCATCAAAAAATCTTGCAAAATCTGTATTTCTGTCAAGGTCGATTTCTCTACAAAACAACATAAAACCTAAAGAAAGTGCGGGGGTTATCAGCATATTAAAAACTCCGCCAACTACAGGAATAAAAGAAAGTATAATAGAAATTAAGAAATAAAGGAGGGTAAAACCAATAAGTTCACCAGGATTTGATTTGAATAATTCAAATCCTTTACCAAAATAATTGCCTGTATTGAAACGGTAGCCATTATCTCTAGCTTCCTGTAAAAATTTTCTACTTTCCATGGTTTTTAAATTTTACCTAAAAATATCTTTTTGAATAGAAAGCAAGAAATTTTTTTAGTCAATATTTATAGAATTAATTGATTTTTAGACAGATGGATATAATTTTTCTATGATTAGCCGAACTGATTCAGGAATTTCATGGGCATAAATTGTATGTCCTTCCATAATATTTTCCCACAACATTGCGGGATTTATTTTTAATAATTCCTTGTTGTAATGTTCCACGGGAATAATCTGCTTGCTTTCCAGTAAAAATCTGTATAAAAAACTGATTCCTTCTGGGATGTCCATATTTTCTGCAGTTATGACGGTGTTATTTTCGTCATCCCATGCTGGGTAGGTATAAATTTTTATATTTTGGGTGAATAGTTCTCCAAAAGCTGCTAAAACACGTCCATCCTTATTGGAGTGATATTTTTCAAAAATGATATTACTTAGCTCCTTTACCCCTATAACAAGTCCCAGATGTATCATTTTAAAATCGGCGAGATAACTGATCAGATCAAGATGGTTCTCATATCTGGAAATCATCATATCATACCCTAATGCTGCCATCATCTCGGTGCGAAGGATAAAATCCTCTTCTAAATTTTCCTGAACTAAATAATCGAATGGTAATTCGAGCATTAAATGATGATTTAATGCATCATTTTGGGTATCGGTTATAAACTGACTGAAGCAATTTTGTAATGCATCCAAGGTGGTTAGGGTAGGTGGCTTGTAGTGACCGCGGACCAGCATCAGGGCATTTTTATATAAAAATTCGGAGGCATGTACGCTTCTGCCATTAGGATCAAACATGGTTACATTTGTAAGCCTGTGCTTAATCAGGTAGAGTGCTAAAAGCTTGTGATCAAAAAAATTAAAGGAATCTCCCTGTATACGTAAGAGGTCAACAGATACGCGGTCTTTGAGATTGTCTATCAGAGACCTGACCATTTTTTCAGGGTCTTGAGGATAGTAGAAGCAGGCATAGATCATATTTACGCCCAGGATGCCTATAGCTTCCTGTTGCATTCTATTGTTGGTATCCAACATTTTTACATGAAGGACCATTTCGTTTACAGGTCCATTAGGCTCAAGCCTAAATCGAAGACCAAGCCAACCGTTTCCCTTGATGGTGCGCGTATAATTTATGGCCTGGATGGTATCAGCGAAAACAAAAAACGTAGCATCAGGTCGACTTAACTTTAGACGTTTTTCCATGAGTTCCCACTCGTGGTCTAGCATTTTATAAAGCCTAGATTCGCATACATACCTTTCAGATGGTTCCGGACCGTATATGGCATCTGAATAGGTTTTATCATATGCTGACATTGTTTTTGCAATTGTTCCTGCAGCTGCTCCGGCCTGGAAAAAATTTCTTGCTACTTCCTGCCCTGCACCAATTTCTGCAAATGTGCCATAAATTGGATCATTTAGATTGATTTCCAGTGCTTTCTGCTCTGTTTTAATCATTTGATAGTTCATAAGCAAACAATGCTTTTGATAAATAACCTAATCTGTCACTGTCAGAAGAGATAGGATACTTATGGTTTCCAAAGGCAGTTTCAATGATATCTGTGCGATATAAACTCCTGGTAAGACTCCTGAAGATGTAGGATTCCATCCATCACTCATTACATTTGCGACTATATTCTGGTTTGAAAAATGTACATTTCCCCATCTATCAAATATGGTGAGGTCATAACTAAGAATATTATTTCCCTGTACAAAGAAGAAGGAATTTTCTTCATTTTCAGGATTCTTTTTGATGGCATTAGGCAAAAAGTACGTAGCTCTTAGATTTCTTAATGTTACAGTATCTTTTGAAATACATCCATTCTTATCCACTGCAGTAAATATGTAAATTCCTGAAGCCAGGTTTGAAAGAGATTCTTGAATACCAGAAATAGAATTCTCGAGACCATTATTTGGTCCTGTCCAAGTCACTTCATATGATGGTGAGGTCCCAGAAACTATAAACGAAATAATGCCGTCATTATCAT
>JAUMBJ010000043.1:0-4375 GCA_032115755.1 Saprospiraceae bacterium | reverse complement strand
TTGTGTGCAAATGATTTTTTTACTCATGTCGATTTCATGTGTTTATTTTTAGTTCGTCACTCTCCGAGTGACTTGTTTTTAAGGCCATATGGAATTGACAACTGTATTTGTATTTATGGTGTTGTCGAACTCGCGTTTTGCATGAGAAATAATCATCATGGTTTATGTGATGAACTCATGCTCATTTCATTGCCATAAACTTTCAAAATAAGCCTTAACTTATATCATACCCTTTGGCTGTTAATTTATAAGAGCTAAAACTTAAAATTCAAGCGGAAAATAAAAGCATTGTGTATAACCAGCAAGTTACAAATATAGGTTAATATCTACTTGAAATAAAATGATATTTGTCATGTGGGAACAGATTGATATATGGTATCAAGTTAAGGTTATGTTAAATAGACTTTTCGGTATAACTGATTGGGTAAAATTTTCGTTAACCGAACAAATCTGGATAGTATGAAAAATTATGTTCAGCTTATTTTAGCAGGAATTTTAGGTGGACTTGTAGTGCTTGGATTTGCAAAATGGTCTAATTTGAGCATATCCCATGATAATGCACATTACGCAGTTCCTGCAAATTTTAGTGAATATAGGGGAATACCTATGAATTCTGTGGATTTTGTAGAAAGTGCCCGAAAGACTACTGGTACTGTTGTACATATTTACGCTGAAGAAAGCCAGGAACAGGTGATGAAAAAGCAGCAGGAAAGAAGACAGCGCTATCGAGATCCGTTTGCGGATTTTTTTGGATTTGGAGATTTTTTTGAAGGCAATTTTTATCGTCCCAAAAATGGAACGGGGTCAGGTGTATTGTATAACCGGGAAGGATATATTATTACAAATAATCACGTCGTTGGATTTGCTGATAAAATCAAAGTTACTGATCACAAAGGTCGTGAATATACCGCTAAAAAGATTGGAACGGATGCCAGCACAGATCTTGCGGTTATAAAAATTGAACCTAAATCTGATCTTGCTCCTGTAAAATTTGGCAATTCTGATGTAGTTCAGGTTGGAGAATGGGTTCTGGCTGTGGGAAATCCATTTGGTTACCTTACCTCTACGGTAACAGCAGGTATAGTAAGTGCCAAAGGACGATCTCTGGATATTATTAATGAAGAAAGAGCTATTGAGGACTTTATTCAAACAGATGCAGCTATTAATCCAGGAAACAGCGGAGGAGCTTTAGTCAATCTTAATGGAGAATTAATAGGTATAAATACCGCTATTGCGACCCCTACTGGCGTATTTGCAGGGTATTCTTTTGCAATACCCAGCAATATTGTTAGGGAGGTAGTTAAAGATATTATTGAAAAAGGAGGAGACGTTGACAGATCAACCAGTCTTGGAATTGGTGGATATGATGTGACTGATGAGCTGGCAAAGGAATTTGGGTTGAGTTTGAAGTCAAATGAAGGATTTTATGTCGAAGAAGTGGATAAAAAAAGTGCAGCACACCTTGGTGGAATCATACCAGGAGATGTAATCATAGAAGTAGATAAAAATAAAGTCAGAAATTACGATGATATAAGCAAATCATTGTTATTGAAAAAAGTTGGAGATAAGATAGAGTTAAAAATCATCAGAGGTGGAAAAGAAATGATAGTGCCCGTGCAATTGAGGAAGTCATTTTAGACATTAGGTTTCTTAATATAAAAAGTTGGTTTTTCGTTTTGTTTTGATTCGTCTGCCCATTGAGATGGGCAGACGTTTTTTTTGTACATTGCAGGATGATGGTTTCCAGAAAATATGCAGGTTATTTTTTAAAGACCTTAAAAATACTTTTGGGTGTTGCGTTGATTTGGTTATTTTATCACCAGCTGCAATTGGGTAATTTAAAATCCCTACAAGCTATTGATCGCAGTAATTCATTTTATATATTGCTGGGACTTACATTGTTATTCATGCCTTTAAACTGGATCCTGGAAGCCATAAAATGGAAATATATGCTTTCGGATGTTTTATCTGTTTCACGGAGAGGCGCTTTGATTCAAGTGCTAAAAGGTATTACTGTAGGAATTATGACGCCCGGAAGACTGGGAGATTATGGCGGCAGGTTGATTCATTTGGATAAGTCAAACCACAAACATGCACTTGCAGCAACATTCACGGGTAGTATGGCACAAAATATCATACAATTTTCAATAGGTGCAGTTTGCTTGTATTTCTTTGTCAATAGATTAGAATTGTTACATTTTGAAATGATTTTTATGCCGATAATTTTATTGGCAGGTATGCTGTGCATGCTAATCGCACTATTTTTTTATCCAAGTCAAATATTGAAATGGATGGCGCGCATACCATGGCTAAAAAATTACGATTGGCTACAAGAAATGGGGGTATCCGTAAATTATTCAACTACTAAACTGTTCAAACTTCTTGGGCTGGCATTTTTTAGATATCTGACCTATACCATACAATATATTTTAATCTTAAACGCACTTGATGTGGAAATGCATTTACCTCAAATGGTTGAAGCTATAGGCGTCATTTATTTTTTTCAGTCATTACTCCCACTTCCACCAGTATTAAATTGGCTTGGTCGCGGGGAAATCGCAGTTTTAGTTTTGGGACAATTCAATATTTCCGCAATATATGCCTTAATTTGTACGTATTTATTATGGTTTATCAATCTTGGGATACCAGCATTAATTGGATATGTTCTAATTTTGAGCGGTGGCTATCATTTAAAACATACGGAAATAAAAACGAATGGACATGCGTAGCGGTAATATACCAGTATTTAGGGTAATTAAATATTTAATTGCAATTGGAATTTATTTTTTCTGCACCCAGGGTTCAAGTCAGCAAAACCAATATGAACGAGCAGAAAAGCTATTTCAACAAAAGAAATTTGATGAGAGTCTTGCTATATTGGAGAAAATCATCACAGAACACCAGGACTATATCCCAGCTTACATGAGGAAAGCCGGCATATTGTATAATCAGGGTAAAATTACGGATGCTTTAGTTACACTAGATTATGTTATAAATTTCTTTCCAGAATCAGATCCTGAAGCTTGGTTTTCAAGGGGATATATCTATTTTGAACAAAAAAAATATGCCGAGGCGGTCATGGACTTTCAAAGATTTCTGACCTTTTCCTCCCTGCCGGAAAAAAGAGTTACTAAAGCTAAATCTTTTTATAAATTGGCGACATATAGAGATAGCTTGATACAAAATGCCGTGTCTTTTAATGTTGAAAAATTATCATCTGCTATAAACTCTAGTCATTCAGAATATTCGCCGAGCGCAAGCATCGATGGAAATTTATTGGTATTTACGCGCAGAATAGCTGACCAGGAAGATTTATTTATGGCAGAGAAATCGGACAGCACCGATTTTTCATGGGCAACCCCAATTACGACCTTAAATACAATTCGCAATGAAGGAGGACATTGTATATCTGCAGATGGAAATTTATTGTTGTTCACCGGTTGTGACAGAGACCCGCTTTACAGAGGATGTGACCTGTATTATTCTGTCAGAAAAGACACAGGTTGGACAAAGCCGTTCAATATTGGTAGGACTATAAATACACCGGCATGGGAATCGCAACCTTCACTATCTGCTGATGGAAAAAAACTATTTTTTACATCAAATCGCATTGATGGATTTGGAGGTAAGGATATATGGTATACCTACAAAAACGACCAGGGATATTGGGTAACACCAGTAAATGCGGGACCACAAATAAATACAGCAGGGGATGATGAAACTCCATACATACATGCTGATGGCACTACCTTGTATTGGAGGTCAAATGGCAGAATTGGTATGGGAGATTTTGATATTTATTTTGCTCGGTGGGACGAAGGTACCCAGCAATGGGGAGAAGTTTTTAATATGGGTTATCCTGTAAATACCGAAAACAATGAAGGAGGACTGGTCGTCTCGCTCGATGGTAAAAGAGCTTATTTTGCTACGGACAGATACAGCGACAATACTGCAACAAAAAAGAATCTGGATATTTATACATTTGAGATGCCCGATTTTGCAATGCCCGACCCAATGACATTTATTAAAATAAATGTAATGGACAAAAATACCGGAAAACCGTTGAAGGCTGATGTAGTGCTATCTGCATTGGCAAACGATGAAAAAATAATTAAAACCGGAACAGACAATGCGGGAATACTCATTACAGGACTAAAATGTAACAATGAGTATGCCTTGCATGTAAGTTGTGGAGGATATATTTTCTATACCAGATATATCGATCTTCAGGAAATCAGAACCTATTATACACCTTTGGAGATAAGCGTAGAATTAATGCCAGTAGAAAATTCGGCTGCTGAAATTTCTCAACCCATAGTACTTGAGAATATTTTTTTCAAGTCCGGTTCGGCCAATTTGTTGGAAAAGTCGAAGG
>JAUMBJ010000042.1:0-4802 GCA_032115755.1 Saprospiraceae bacterium | reverse complement strand
TAGTCTCTATGCCAAAATGCTGCAGCGTGGACTAGAAATTGACTTAAACGATTTTCTCGAATTTAAACAGGAAAAAATTGATTTCGACATCAGACAGGAAAAAGCTTATGGTCAATGGCTTAAAGCGGCAAAACTCGTTGGAGCTGACACCTCATCACTTCTGGGAGATGTATTATGGATCACGCCAGACCAAATAATTTCTGTCCTGGACTCATTGCCATTTTATTTCAACAATAATATCATACCTGAATATAATTATCTATCTTCCTCCGCAAGGCTGATCAAAGCAGAAAACCAAAAATTACTGGATTTCGTTCAGGCCAGATACACGGTAAGAGACGATTTACTCCTGCAAAACAGATTTACACTTGGCATTGGTCTGCTTATACCCTGGAGAGGTTCTGCCTCGCTGAAGCTAAAGGAAATTTCTATGAAGCAGGAACAACTACTTGAAGAAGGCAGGGCAGATAGTATCAATTCGAGTATAGAGTTACTCCAATTAAAGGATGTATTATTCAATAGTTATGAAAGCTGGCAAAAATGGAGGGAAGCTGACGACGACCAGGTATGGCAGTCACTAAAAAGTAAAATTATCACTTCAGGTAAAGCAGACCCTGCCAAATTATTACGCCTGGAAAGAAAATCGCTCCATCGAAAGGTATCAGAAATTCGAGAATTAAAAAGAATATGGGATACTTATATTGAAATACTGGATATTAGTGGCGCACTTTATGCACGCCCTTTAATAAACTATCTGTATGGCAATAATCTACCAGTTTCCAGGTAACATTATGTCGGATTCGATTTTTTTTTGATCAGATATTCAGCCAGTAATTCACTTTAAGTACAAGAGCCCTATCTTTATTGAATACCGGAATTTCTGCAAAGTAATTATCGCTGTAGACCAGAAAAATATCACTCATCGGTCTATACCTCCATTGAATCCTGCTATTGATATTAAAATTATCCGCTTGAGTATTATACTGTATAAAGCTAGTCCAAAAAAGAGAATTTGAAAAATTAATCTCAATTTGCGGAGCTACCAGCCAAAATTCCTGATTGCCATAAGGTTGCGGGAAGGCAAGATTGTTGTATTCCGCGGTTACCATCATAGAAAAATAAGGTTGATGTCGGGCAGTTATTGATGCGATTAGCTTGTTGTATCTGGCATTGTAAAAGGTTCCGAAGGCACCACCTAATCCAAGTACAAAATTTTTTCGCACATCTGAAACGAGCATCAATTCTGTGGATTGAAAATCATATACTCCTGCAGGAAGTGGCTTTGCCTCCTGATCATCCACAAAGCTAAAGGGGAAAAGTAAATTGACACGATTTACATTATGTGCCAGCGTAATACTTGCTGCATTTCGAAAATCAAAAACAGCCTTTGCTACAATGGACAATTCATTAAATTTCCCTGCACCATCAAAAGCCAGAAAATTGTTGGAAGACACATTGTATTTGTTGAGTGGTCCTGATTTTGGATACCAGGTATAGCCCGTTTCATTATAAAAAAACCTGGAACCAACCCTAATTATAGTATCGCGCACAGCGTCATAGTTTTCCGTTCTGTTGACAAAACCCATATCTGCGTAGTACTGAGCTCCTAAATGCGTATAGTCAATAAAAGAGGTGAAGTTTTGTCCAAAATAACCTCCACCAGCATTACCAAAATACGTATCCCCGCTAATTCCCGGTTTAATGCTGGCATTGGCGCCTGCCCATCCTTGCACAACGCCAGATGGTGAGGAGTAACCAAAGGAAACGCCTGCATTTCGACCATATGCGCCAAGTGGATCGTCCTGCTTTTCCTGATCATTTTGAAAGCCCTGTCGGTTGTTGATGTAACCACTGACCACAGACCTGTCTAATACCCTTTGATTAAAGGTAAAGCTGGTAAAATTATCGGCAGCATTATTGCCTTTTCTACCTGTTTGGATATTCATCAGACCAAACCGAAATTGTTTGGAAAGATTTCCAGTCACCCGAGCCCCGGCAAGTATAGGTACCGAAACCCCATTTTTAGACCCAAGTCTTCTTGAATAAAAAGGGCGAACAGGCGGTATACCATACCCTGAAAAGAGATCATCATTTTCCAAGAAAAATACACGACGTTCGGGAAAGAAAATGGAAAATCTGGTAAGATTGGTAACCTGCTGATCGACATCCACATTGGAGAAATCGGGATTTACCGTAAGATCAAGATTGATGGCAGGATTTACAGCAATTTTTGCATCCACACCAGCATTGGCCCCCCCCTTGGTCTTTGATGAAATAATTTGATCATTAGATACAGAGGCACTGGCATAGGGATTTATGGAAACCTTGCTTCCGCCCTTAGGAGGACGTTGGTCCCATATCATTGTGCCAGTATATCCGAGATCAGTACCCCTGAATTGAAGAGGCATTTGTGTCCACGTATGAAATTCATTTTCTGATCTGGCTGCTCTGATAAAATTTATCCCCCATGACATTTTGGTTTCATCATACCTTAAAATTGAAAATGGAATAGCAATTTCTGCCGTCCAGTAATTGTCATATACACGCGTTTCACTATACCAGGTATTGTCCCAGGTAAAAGAAATATCATCGTTCGAATTTCCTATAAGTCCTTCGGTTTGAGAATTGTACGGAGTAAGGGAAAAGTAAAATCCATTAGTTTTCAGATTTACTGGATCGAGTACAATGCCTATACCATCTCCAAGGCGCAAACCAATATCCCTTTTTAGAGATTGTACTATATTGCCTTGTGGCGTGGCAGTTACTGTTGCAGCAACATATAAATATTTTTCATCATATGTAACCCTCACTTCAGTAGATGGATTGGCCAACGAATCATTGCTTGGTGATTTCATCCAAAAATCGCCATGTCTCTCTGCCATTTTCCAGGATTCTTCATCCAGGTTTCCATCAAGGCGGATACGATCAGATGATTTTACTATTTGGATGATTTTTCCGGAATTATCGAATGGAGGAATATTAGTTTCTTGCGACATTACCCAAGTTGCCCCAATAAGAAAGTTTATTAAAATACAAAACCTGATCATTTTACATATTATGGGCTTAAAGGTACAAAAACCCTTATTGATGTCCTTTTAAAAAGGACCAATACAATTTTTTTATAGACATAAGTATTTCCTTAGAAAATATTTCTACAAAATATAATGGGTTTAAATCTATTATTTTCTAAGGTAAAATTTAAAACGGAATAATCTAGGTGTTTAAATACATAACTTTATGCATTTTAAAAGTACTTTTAGAGAATATTTAAATTTGTTAAACTAAACTTTTTTGAGGTCTTCCAAATATCGCCTCTCGAAATTGGAAAAATGCAGTTATAAATTAATATGCCCCACATTCGCCCTGTAGCAATATATCTTCCACAGTATCACCCCATCCCGGAAAATGACCAATGGTGGGGGGCTGGCTTTACGGAATGGACAAATGTGACCAAGGCAAAACCCCTATTTCGAGGTCACAGCCAACCCCGATTTCCTGCCGATCTTGGCTATTATGACCTAAGATTGTCGGAAGTAAGGGAAAAGCAGGCTGAAATTGCCTTTAATCACGGGATTGAAGGCTTTTGTTATTACCATTATTGGTTTGGTCATGGAAGACAAATTTTACAAAGGCCTTTCAATGAGGTTTTACAGCATAAAAAACCAGATTTCCCTTTTATGCTCTGTTGGGCAAATGAAACCTGGAAAGGCGTTTGGTTTGGTACAGCCCAAAATAAGACGCTTATAGAACAAGCGTACCCCGGCGTAGAAGATTACAAACAACATTTTCAATATTTACTGCCTGCTTTTCGTGATTCCCGATATATCAGTGTAGAAGGTAAGCCTGTTTTTTACGTGTATATGGCTACATCACTTCCGGACACTAAAATCTTTACCGAAACATTCAGAGCCTGTGCCCATGAAGCTGGCTTTCCAGGAATTTATCTTATTGCAGGTAGGTGCCCAATAGATTGGAATCCTGAACATCATGGATTCGACGGCGTAGTTGGTTCAGAATTTTCACAAATGAATTTTTTAGAAAAGGCAACACATTCTCCTAAAAATAAGGTAGGTAAATTGATTCAAAAATTGAAATCAAACATTTTTTCAACCTATAATAAACCGTCGCCATTAGTTATTCCCTACAAAGATGCTATTGCTTACCTGGTGGCTGATAAAAATTTTGACTTTGATTACTTTCCGTGTGCTATTCCCAATTGGGACAATACGCCCCGAGCTGGAGAAAATGGCATGGTGCTGCATCAATCAACACCAGAATTATGGGCCAAGCATTTTAATAAAGCCATAGAAAAAACAAAAAATAACCCGAAGGACAGACAGTTTATATTTATTAAATCATGGAATGAATGGGCAGAAAGCAATTATCTCGAACCTGATACGGAATGGGGCTATGCTTATCTTCAGGTTATAAAAAACCTCCTTACCCCTAAATAAACCAATGCTCTTTTGAGGATTAGATAAAAGAATTGTATCTCCACACCAAACTTTTTTGAAAACTTACATGTACTTCGCTTTCGACCGAAGCCAAAAATGTTGCATAGAATTATTCTAGACTTATATGTAAAATCGTATCAATAGGATCAAATTTTACCCCATCCAATGGTATAAAAACGCCTTCTTTTTGGCTAGAATACATTAGGTTTTCAGAAGAATTCAGCCGAGATACAGATTTTATTTTTTCCTGAAACCCGGGAAGAAAGAGAAAAGGCTCTAACGGTGGATGCAATACATGAACATACAAATCTTTTCCTTTTTGCGTGATGACGCCCCATTCCTTCGAAG
>JAUMBJ010000041.1:21328-25753 GCA_032115755.1 Saprospiraceae bacterium | reverse complement strand
CATAGGATATAAATTTAAAGCCCCTAGTTTCGTCAAAACGCTGAGCGGCTTTAATCAAGCCGAGGTTACCTTCATTTATCAGGTCACTTAATGACAAGCCTTGATTCTGATATTGCTTAGCTACAGATACCACAAATCTAAGATTAGCTTTGGTTAACCTTTCCAGTGCTTCCTGATCACCTTCCTTTATCTTTTTGGCTAAATCAACCTCCTCTTCTGGTGTCAGCAAATCTACTTTACCGATTTCTTGTAAATATTTCTCCAGAGACTGACTTTCTCTGTTGGTTATGGATTTTGTAATTTTTAATTGTCTCATTAAAAAATTAATATCAACTTGAAGAAAAAAGATGCAAAATTAATGTTTTTTAAGAAATGTCCGACCAATTTTATAAAAAGTGGGAATGTTTTACGACATCATTATAAAATCAAATCATACTTACTATAAATTATATTTATGTGAAAAAAGTTCAAAAGTTTTGAAAATTGCAAAAAAAATTATTTCATTTGTCTTTTAAAGCAATTAGACTCTGCGAGAAATAATAATGTGAAACAATCCTTTTCACTGCAACATCAGATATTGCCGATTTATTATTGAAGGTGTTTTTCATTAATTTAATTGATAAAATAACTTCATTTCGTTAACAATATCAAAAGTTAGGAGTTTAGAAAGAAAGGAAAAGCAGCTAAAGTAATATTATGGGTAGAAAGAAAGTAGATTTAGAATTCATATTCAGGGCCTCACCGGCCATCATTTATACGTTTGTTACGACCCCTGAGTGTTTGGTCAGGTGGTATTGTGACGATGTAGATATTTTAAGTGATAAATATACTTTTTTTTGGAATGGCAGTGCAGAAGTTGCCTATATGATTGATGATATTGAAGAAGAGCGGGTTAGGTACCAATGGAAAAATGCATCGAAAGACGAATTCCTCGAATTTAGGATGTATAGATCTGACATCACCAATGAAACCATTCTTGAAATTTCTGACTTTTGCGATGAGGATGAAGTCCAGGAAATCAAAGATTTATGGGCAAGCCTCATGGTTGATCTTAAAAAAGAATGTGGAGGATAACATGGTTACTAAAACTAGCATGATGTTCATGATATTGTTTGGTCATTTTACGATAAACGCTCAGTATTCAAACCATCAAATAAAATTTACAGAAGCTAATGATAATATTAGATGTTTCTTTTACAATCATCAAAGTTCCCACGTACCTCAATTTAAGATTATCAATAAAAAAAATGAACTTCCCTTTTTCTGTAAAATAGAATCAAAAATCGAAAAATACACTCAGGTACCATTAAGAATGAGAATAGGATCTCTTGAAAGTACCAATATATTGGAAAATAAAAATTAAATTTACCGTTATTTAGTAAAAAAAAGTATCATGAAAAATATTTTGGGTCTTTTATTTATTCTGTCAGTGATCATTTTCCAAACATCCTGCAAAAAAGAAATTTCTGGCTGTACAGATCCACTTGCTGACAATTATAATGGTGATGCCAGCCTTGAAGACAATACCTGCACTTATCAACTGAGGTTTTCAGGTAATTACGATGGTGTATTTGATTGCAAGGGGCAATTTGCAACATTGTTTTCTGAAGCAGAACTTTCAATTTCTGAGTTACCCGTTAAAAACGAATTAAACATTATCATTCAGACCGCAGTAGGACCACTTCCTGTAAAAGGGATTATTACCGCTCCTGATACCGTAACTGTAGATGCAACACTATCTGACATTGAAGTGGACCCTGAAATATTTGTTCCCAATTCCGGATCAGATCCCATAAAGGCAAAAGGAACTGTCAAAACCAAATTATCTGTAAGTCCAGATAATAAAACACTTACAGGTGTGCTTGATCTATCCTTGACCAACCAGGAATCTGTTGTAATTAGTGGTATTCCTTTACCCCCTGGTTTTATAAAGCTTGATGACTCTTGCAATTTCGTGGCCACTAAAAAATAAAGATTACAAATCTAGAATACCTTCAGGAAGATTCATTGTAATCATTTTAGAAGTGTTATTCAAATCTAAAATTAAAGCATCTACAAATGGTATTAAGAAAACCTTTTGATCAGATGAAGATACTTCTATGAGGGTCTGGCCAGGGTTTTTTATTATTGCGGTTATTAATCCAACTATTTTTTTGTCATCCATTACAGTATAACCTGTGATATCAATATTGCTTTTTGATATAATTCGATATTTAGAGGGAATTTCGGATCGATGTATTCCAAACATTTTATTTGTCATCCATGCAACTGTTTCGGGTGTATTAATATCCGAAAATTTTACAGAATGGACCTGACCAACCTGATAACCAGCGATTTTGAATGGAACATAATTACCTGCTATATAAATAAATAGAAATTTTAGTTTTTTAAGCAGCCTTTCAAAATCAGGGTCGATTTCTATTTTTATTACACCGTCTTTACCTATGGGTTTGCCAAATTTTCCAACAGAAATAATTTCATCTTTAAGCATGTATTCCTTTTAAAATTTAGGGTTTTGATTACTGAAAACCATTACTGTGTGCTGAACTCAAAAAAGATCTGACTTATTTTAATACATACATGTATCAATTAAATGACAAAAGGCGAAGTCTATGTATATAACCTTTTTTGGCCCTGATTTCTAAAGGCGTATTTGTGGACTGATCATCAAACAGAAAAACTTCATCACGTTCCAGTAAGCCTACATTAGCCCCATATGTTTCCGTTACTATTCTCTTTTGTATTTTCAATAATGTATCTGCCACCAATTGAACACGGCAAGCATTTAAAGTATTGTTTTGAAAATTATATGGAGTTGTGGTATCCAAAATTTTTCCATTCCAATCTTTATAAAAGTTTGAAAAAATTTCACCTGAAATTTGCAATTCCAGTTCAGGATTGACATATATTGCAGGATCAAACTTCATATTCTTACGTGGTAAAACAGGCATTTTTACCAATGTAATATTATCTATTGTATTTAGAATATTATTATCTCTTACAAAAGCGGAACTTCTTGTTTTGAATTGCCAGGGATCTGATTCTTTATATTTAAACCAATGGTATCTGACTACAATTCTTTCTCCATCCGTATTAAGAAAGGTATCTACATTTTCAATTTTAATAAAACTTGAAATGGTATCTTTCAAAAGGCCACCACCACGATAGACTATACTATCAGAAGTATACACTATATATTTTCCTTTTACCAATGGAAAAAAAATTGTTTCCTTTAATGAATAATTGTAGTCGTATTCATCTGCGCAATTCCAGGAAAACACACAAAATCCAATAAGAAAAGCTAATAAATCAAACCTTATAGAGCGAAGCAAACACTCCCCTATCGTTATATCGAATCTGTGTAATTGCTTCAAATCCATCTTGCACACCTTCATATTTCATCCAATTTAATTGACGAACAGACATGCTATTTTTAACCAATTCCTCAGATTCTCCAAGTACAATAGTATTGGTTTCGGGGATGATCTCGGCTACAAACATCGGGGCTGTAAATCCACCCCCCAAGCCTTTTCGCTGACCAATAGTGTAAAAAGGATAGCCTTCATGATATCCTAAAAATTCACCACGTGTATTAATAAATTTACCTCCAGCCACTTTTTCTTCAAGACCTTCTACCCTTCTTTTCAAAAACCCCCTATAGTCATTGTCAGGCACAAAACAAATTTCATAACTCTCAGGCTTTTTGGATAGTTCTTCGTATCCATAGTCATAAGCCATTTGCCGGATTTCAGGCTTTGAATAAGTTCCAAGAGGAAAATTACTTCTATGTAAACACGCTTGAGAAAGCCCCCAGAGCACATAGGATTGGTCCTTTCTATCATCTTTTCCCTTACTTATAAATTTTCGTCCTTGATGCTCTTTTATAACAGCATAATGTCCTGTAGCAATAAATTCACAATCCATAGCGTCCGCTCTTTTTATAAGAGCACTCCACTTGATATGTGTATTACACAATACACATGGATTCGGGGTTCTTCCTGCCAGATATTCATCAACAAAATTGTCTATAACATAATCACCAAATTCGTCACGAATATCGATAATAAAGTGATGAAAACCCATATTAACGGCAACCTGACGAGCGTCATTAATGGAATCGAGTGAACAACAGCCAGTTTCCTTTTTTGAACCGCCAGAACTTGCATAATCCCAGGTTTTCATGGTAATGCCGACTACTTCATAACCTTGATCATGCAACATCATAGCAGCCACAGTACTGTCTATACCTCCACTCATCGCTACTAAAACTCTTCCGTGCTTACTCATTGATTATTAAGGATTATAATTACACCAGAATAAAAATGAAAAATTCCATAAAAAAAATGATTTTCGAAATTAATTATTGGATTTTAACCATCCAATAACTGTGTTTTCCATATCCTGATGGATTGACTTTGAATCTTC
>JAUMBJ010000041.1:2619-21309 GCA_032115755.1 Saprospiraceae bacterium | reverse complement strand
TTTAATGAATGTTTTACCGGTTATCTGCTCATAGAGACTAATATAGCGGTTACTCACCGTCCAAACAAAATCTTCACTCATCTCAGGCATAAGCTCTCCTGCCCTGCCTTGAAAATTATTACTGATTAACCATTCACGTACAAACTCCTTGGAAAGTTGCTGCTGAGGAATCCCATTTTTTTGCAGCTGTTCGTACGTTTCTGCAATAAAATATCTCGAAGAATCAGGAGTATGTACTTCGTCTATAAGAATGATTTCCCCATGTTTGTTTTTTCCAAATTCATATTTGGTATCCACTAAAATCAATCCTCTTTTTTTAGCCATTTCACTCCCCTTAGAAAACAAAGCCCTAGTATACTTCTCTATAATAGACCAATCTTCTTCTGTTACTAAGCCAAATTTCAGAATATCATCAACACTAATATCTTCATCATGGCCTTTAGCTGCTTTAGTAGTCGGAGTGATGATCGGTTTAGGAAAAGCATCATTTTGTTTAAGTCCATCCGGCAAAAACACCCCACAAAGGGTTCTCAATCCTTGTTGGTATGTTCTCCATGCATGTCCAGCTAGATAGCCTCTTATCACTACTTCCACTTTAAAGGGCTCTGCTCTTTGACCTATACATACATTCGGATGTGGGCTGGATATAAGCCAATTTGGTACAATGTCTTTTGTGTTAACCAGAAAATGCGTGGCTATTCCATTTAAAACCTGCCCTTTATAGGGAATACTCTTTGGTAAAACACAATCAAAAGCGGAGATTCTGTCTGAGGCAATCATAACAACATAGTCTCCAACAGTATAAACATCTCTTACTTTACCGTGATAAACATTATCAATTCCGTTAAATGAAAAATTTGTCTCTCTGACACAATAAGACTCTGCAATCATATTTATATATTCCTTACTGAATTCCTATCAAAAAGAATATCTTTTAATTCTTTAAGGGAGTTATACTCTTCTGGCATAACTTTCTTAAAAGCTTCTTTCACAGCAAAAAAACCACCTTTTTCAATACCGGGTAAATTTTCTTTGACTATAGATTTAACTAGTTTTACATCATGCTTAAGCATTCCTCTAATAGATGGAATATCATGCCAATCGCCTTCTATGGCAAGTGTCTTGATTTGTCTACCGTCCTTATCTGTAAAGGATTCGAGCCCAATACAATTTTCTTTCATATTTAATTCATGAATGACGCCTTCAGGAATACGCCAAATTTCAGGGTCGTTTTCCATCTCATTTTTCATTAGAAAAATTTCCAGACCCTTTTCGTGAAATCTATAAATAATTATTCTGGCTAAATCTATAACACTCATAAAATAAAAGTTATGTAAAAATAATAATATTTATGGTCAAGTAAAAACAAAAGCGAGTAACGTTTTTTATTGACAAAAGTTTTTTAATGATATTATTATTCCGCAATATACCATGCTTTTGAAAAATATACTGGATACACATGACCATTAATCCCTTCAAGTTTAGTGTTACTTAGCCTCATTGTCAATCCAGATTTTGCATTTAAAATAATATTTTTCATTTTTTCAGACAATCCGTCTTGTTGAACTTGCTCAGAATATAGCGATACGTTTCGTTGATCAGAAATAACGACATTATAATGTTTCAAATTTTGTAAAAGACCTAAATCCTCAAAATTTTTAGAACTTGTTATTTCAAAATTTTGAACAGCCAAAATACCCTTTTTCTTAATTATACCATTTTTTTCACCAGGAATAATAATGTCGATATCCGGCAAATATCGAACAGAAAATTGCTTTACGCCACAAAGAATATTTTTATAGTAAAGCTTTAACTTGACATCGTCCTGGAACTGTGTTGGTGTAATCTGGAAGGTAGTATCGTTTCTTTGTTGGACTTGAGCTCCTGTAGCTTTCACCTGAATATCTTCCGCAGATGTACCATTTAAGCCTACTCTTATTAAGTTTTCAGCTGATATGAATATGCAGGCAGGTAAATCCTTTTGCCACTCTGGTATTTGACCCATTATATGTGAAAACACAAAAATCAATAAGAATGTAGCTACTATTCTAACCATAAATATTTATTGAAAGCAAAATACCTTAAAACAAATTTAACACACGGTTAAACGAATAGGTTCAGCATTATAAACCCATAAGAATGGATCCGATTAAAAAATCTAAGTAACGTTATTAATTGGTGGTTACAATATCCAAACTGCCATGAAGTGTAAATTTATTTTTGTACAATTAATAATTTACGACCTTAAACCCCAAAAAACTTTTGAACTATTTATACTCTAAAAATAGCCATCTTTAGTTTAAAAATAATCAAAAAATCCATGTTACTTACTTTAATTTCCGCCCTTATTGCTCTACTTTAAAAACCGTATATTTTTTTACAGAAGGCTGTAGGAAAAAGTTGAAAATTCCTATTGGATTAATACGCTTAATGACAAGATTTATTCTAGTACCGTTTATTTTAGTAATTTCAATTCGTATTGGGTGTAATGTTCCAAGTTCAATTGCAGTTAAATAATTCCTTGCTATTAGATAACTAATTCCAACTTTATTCATCATTCTAAATAATGAATAGCGCATGGGAAATATATGGTCCGGGTCCTTCACAATATGTATACTTTCTATTTCATCAAACGGGACAGGAAGAAAATAATTATTCCTATATGTTCTAAAATACATTCCAATTCCTTTCCTGAACAATTCTGCGGTAACCCTATAATTTAGTGTTTTACCTTCAATTTGGTCGATAAATTCAAGCCCACTTATTCCTTTCTGAACCACAAAAGTATCCTTAAAAGAAAATCGTCCACCAAGTTTGTGTTGAATTACATGGTTCAATTTAGCAGCACCAATTGCATATAAATCAATATAATCTGTTTTCAAATACATTTTTATAATTATTTATATATCAATAGATTAAAATAAAATATTATTTTTTGGCACAGTTTTGGATGTATATAAAATAAGTTCAGATTTATTTAAGGAATACTTAAGCAAATTGTTACTCGAGACCGGTTTAAGGGGAATTAAAGCCGGTCTCTTTTTTTTATACCACAATATTGATCATTCGTCCCGGTACGATGATTATTTTCTTAGGTTGCTGACCCGACAACCATTTTAGTACCTGATCATTTTCCAAAACAATTTTTTCAATATCAGCATTCGAAAGCCCAGCTTCAAGGGTAATCAAATCGCGCTTTTTACCATTTACAGAAAGTGGGTATTCAATGGTATCTGCCATAAGATATTCTTGATGGCAAATGGGAAATTCAGATTGATGGACAGAATAGCCCTTATTAAATTGACTCCAAAGTTCTTCTGTAATGAAGGGCGCAAAAGGAGCCAAGAGCCTAACCAATGGTTCTAAAATTTCTTTTTTACGGCAATTTAATTTTTTGAGTTCATTAACACAAACCATAAAAGCACTCACGGCTGTATTGAAAGAAAAGCGCTCGATATCGTCAGTGATCTTTTTTATTGTTTGATGAAGAATCTTTAATTCTTCCCTTGTAGGTTTTTCGTCACTAACGCAAAACACATCATCCTCCACAAACAAAGACCAAAATTTCTTCAAAAACTTCTGTACTCCTTCGATCCCTTTGGTGTCCCATGGTTTACTTTGCTCAATTGGTCCAAGGAACATTTCATACATTCTGAAGCAATCGGCGCCATAACGAGCCACTACATCATCCGGATTGACTACATTAAAATACCTTTTTGACATTTTACCAACCTCTGATTGAAGGTAGATTCTAAATGTCGAATTTGGTTGACCTAAACTGCTGGAAGCATCAAATGCACCAGTAGATGATTTAAAAATAGCATTGGAAAATTCTGGCCTCCAGCGAATAAAATTTTCTATAGCCACTATATCAAGGTAGGATTTTGGCGTGCCATAATCTGAAACAAAGTCTATATGAACAGCAATTTTTATATATTCATCCAATGTATCATCTGATACAAGCTGTGCACAAACGAATTGGTGTCTGCCCTCCAATTTTTCCTTTTGCAAATAAAGATTGGCAATAACTCCTTGTATCATGCCTTGATTAATCAGTTTTTTAAAAGGTTCATCTGTAGGTAATTTGCCAAGATCAAACAAGAACTTGTGCCAAAACCTGGAATACATCAAATGACCGACAGCGTGTTCCGTGCCACCAACATATAAATCCACATCTTTCCAATAATGAAGTGCTTCCTCAGAAGCAAATGCAGTTTCATTATCCGGATCCATATATCTAAGAAAATACCATGAAGAGCCAGCAAATCCTGGCATTGTATCTGTTTCTCTTTCATAGCCACTGATTTCATTCACCCAAAATTTAGCAGAGGCAAGAGGGGATTTGCCTTCCGACGTTGGGTGGAAGTCTTTAACTTCTGGAAGTGTCACAGGTAAATGTGATTCGTCCAAAATTGTAATAAGTTGATTCTGATCATACAACACAGGGAAAGGTTCTCCCCAGTATCTCTGTCGGGAAAAATTGGCATCCCTCAATTTATAGTTTGTTCTTCTTGTCCCAATGCCTTCTTTTTCAATTAGGTTAAACATATATTGAATAGCCTCTTTTACATCCATGCCATTTAAAAAAGAAGAATTTATCATTTTCCCAACTTTGTCTTGTCTTGAAGAACCTGGGTTTTGGGTTTTATCTACTACATCAATAACAGGGAGTCTAAATTTTTCAGCAAAAGCAAAATCTCGATCATCATCGCTGGGTACTGCCATAATGGCGCCAGTACCATAATCCTTTAATACGTATTCACCTATCCAAATAGGAATATGCTCTTCTGTAAATGGATGTTTAGTATAAGCACCAGTAAAAACACCTGTTACTTCCTTTACTTCTGCCATTCTATCTCTTTCAGATCTTGAAGCGACATAATCTCTATAATTTTTAACTGATTCGATCATATCCGAGGTTGTGATCAAATCTACTAAATCATGTTCTGGTGCTAAGACCATGAAAGTAGCGCCAAATATGGTATCAGGCCTCGTAGTGAAAATTTCTATTTTTAAAGGATGATTAACAACATCAAAAAACACTTGTGCACCGACTGATTTACCTATCCAGTTTCGCTGCATAGCTTTAAGCGCATCTGACCAATCTAAACGATCAAGATCATTCAACAACCTCTCTGCGTAAGCTGTGATGCGCAATGACCATTGCATCATAGGTCGTTTTTCCACCGGATGCCCACCTCTCTCTGATAACCCGTCTTTTACTTCGTCATTAGCAAGTACTGTACCTAAGGCTTCACACCAGTTTACATAACTTACTTTTCGGTATGCAAGCCTGTAATTCATTAAAATTCGTTGCTGTTCAATATCTGAATAAGATTTCCATTCATCGGCAGAGAAAAGTATATCTTGTGTATGAACTGCACTAACATTTGTATTTCCAAAGGTTTCAAAATCCTTAACTAGTTCATTGATTGGCAAGGCCTTATTAGCGCTCAAATTATAATAATGGTCATATAGTTGTAAAAAAATCCATTGAGTCCATTTGTAATACTTTGGATCAGAAGTATTAACAGATCTGGTCCAATCATAACTAAATCCAATATTGTCAAGTTGAGCTCGATACCTGCCTATGTTTTCTGCTATTGAGACAGCTGGATGGACTCCAGTTTGTATAGCATACTGTTCTGCAGGTAATCCAAAGGCGTCATAACCCATGGGATGCAGCACATTAAATCCTTTTAAACGCTTGTACCTAGCATAAATATCTGAAGCTATATATCCTAGTGGGTGACCAACGTGCAAGCCTGCCCCGGATGGATACGGAAACATATCCAAAACATAATATTTCGGCTTGTCTGAATGATTATCTGTCTTGTAAACCTCATTTTTTGCCCAGTATAATTTCCATCTGGATTCAATAGAAGTTGGAGAATATTGCATAATTTGAATTTAAAGTGCAAATTTAACAAATCTTCTGCTTAAAGCTGTATAAGAAAAAAGTGATCCAAATCCTTATGATCAGAAACAAAGCTCTTATATATTATAAAAATATATAATCTTTTTAAATTTTATATCTTTGCTGGTAAATGTCGCAAATGAGTACCATGGTCATAGATTTACAACAGGCTGAAATCTGGCAGCAGAATGACAAAATCCTTGATGATGTAATATTTCAACTGGCCCAAGCTGAAATATGCTATATTATTGGAAAATCGGGCAGTGGTAAAACATCTTTATTAAAAACTATATATGGTAGTTTGCCATTAAAAAAAGGATTAGGCATAGTCAACAACTTTGAACTACATCATATAAAAAGACATCAAATTCCTTTTCTTAGAAGGACTATAGGAATGATTTTTCAGGATTTTCAGCTATTTGAAGAATGGACCGTAAGAAAAAATTTATCCTTTGTACTTCAAGCTACAGGCTGGAAGGATAAAAATAGCATGACAGAAAGAATCAACGATGTAGTATCTATGACTGGAATTGAAAACTTACAACGCAAAAAAGTTGAAAATCTTTCAGGTGGTGAACAACAAAAAGTATCCATTGCTAGGTCATTATTAAACAATCCGACCATTATTATTGCTGACGAGCCTACAGGAAATCTTGATCCTGATACCAGTGATGAAATATTATACCTGCTCAACAGATTGAATAAAGAGCACGGTACATCCATATTGATAGCCACACATGATTATCGGCTAATTCAAAAATTTCCTGCGCGGGTAGTACGTTGTGAAAACGGAAAACTCTTTGAAGTCTAAAAGCGACGAGTAAGGGAAAAATGCATCACTTTAACTTTAAAGCAACGCACAGGATTTTATCAAATCAGAAACTGTTTGTGGCTGACTTCCTGAAAACCATTCTTTGCCTATATTAATTAAAGGTCTGTTTAAAAATGTATAATCAGACAATATAAATGTCCTGATTTCAGCTTCTGTTTTAGGCTTTTCACCTTCGCTCATTCCCTTTAATTTTTGAGCTCTTTTATTTAATAGAGCTTCGTATGTGCCAAAGAAACTAGCTGCTTCATCGAGGTGAATTGCTGTAACCGGATATTTTTTTATATCGATAAGTTGAAATTTGTCTAAAGGTAATTGTTTTAATAATTTCCTATTGGTATCACATGTCGAGAGATAATATATAAGGAGTTCCATGCGTTTGTGTATTTATCATTTCGATGTAAACTTAATCTTTTATTGTATATTTGATGCTTAAATTTAAACCAAAACTCATGAACAATAACCTCATTATTAAAGTATTTTTTTTATTATCAGTTTTATTTACTTCGTATGCCTGTAACAAAAATACAGGCGATAAAGCAGATGCTGCAACCATCGGAACAGACTCTACAGGATTAAATATTGTTTATGTAGATATAGACACATTGCTTAGCAGATACGACCTATATCAGCAACGAAAAAAAGAACTTGAAGATCAATCGAAAATTGCAGAAACTGCACTAGCAGGAAAGATTGAAGCTTTCCAGAAAAGAGTAGCAAGATTTCAACAGGACATAGCTGAAACGCAACAGCGCGCCAATAACCTAGCGCCGGTAGAACTTAAAAAACTAGAAGAAAAATTTGCCGCACAACAGCAGAACCTTGGCAGAGAAGAAGAGTCCTTGATGCAGCAAAGGGAAACTGTTGCTTCAGAATTAGACAACAAATTAATGACCGCGCTCAATGAGTTACAAAAGAATATTGACGATTATCTCAGTAAATTTGCCACTGAAAAAGGATATGATTTAGTGCTCAAAAAAGGTAATAATGGAAGTGTTATGTATGGGCATAAAGGGCTAGACATCACGGATGAAGTTGCTAAAGGACTTAATGAAGGTGGCAAAGACAAAAAATAACCAAGTAATAGTAAATCCTACAGCTGTAATTACATGAACAGAATTCTTTATTTTTTTCTTTTTATAACAAATTTATGCGTTAGTTCTTATGGCCAGGACACCACTAGTGTTTCTATTACGAGGTTTGAAGGCCTTCCTTCGAATATAAAGGTTTATAAAACCTATATTGATAGTAAAAACCTTATTTGGTTGAGTACGAGTAATGGACTTTATGAAATTTCAGCTGATGGATCTAAAAATGTTCATTATTTAAAAGGAACTCAAGTCGTCGATTATGTGCAAGATCGAAATGGGCAGGGATATGCAGCGTCAAAAAATAATATTACGCAAATTAGTACAAACAAATCATTTGAAATTCCTTTACAAGGTGTCCAGATTAAAGATATAGATTATTATAGTGGAGAAATATGGGTAGGAACAGATCAAGGATTATTTCAGGTTGCCCCAGCAAGTGGAAAGATAAATCACTTTACCGTTAAAAACTCTAAATTACCCAGCAATCAGATAAATTTTGTACATGCTGACCGAAATAAAGTTGTTTGGCTTGGAACAAACAGCGGATATGTGCGCATTGTAAACAATAAATGGGATGTTGAGGATAAAAACACCAAAATGCTGGCTACAAGTGAGAATGCTGAAGGCCAATGGATAATATCTGAAAAGGACATGTTTCTAATTAGCAAGTTCAATAGATTATTTCCAGTACAGCTTGCGGAAAATCAGTATAAGGGTACTATCAATGATTTTGTACTGGATTCGAAAGGACGTATTTACATTGCTTCTGATATATTGGTCAGGTACGACCCATACCAAGAAAAAATCGAACAATTTACTGCTGACGCGGCTATGTTGAGTAAGGCTACCACCAGTCTGGCTTGTGATAAAAATGACAATATTTGGATTGGAACAGGTGGAGCAGGATTTTACAAACTGTTATTTGGTGACATAGCACTTGAACAGTTAAATGCCAGTATCATCCTTGAGAATCCAGTAAGTTGCCCAGGAGCTTCAGATGCCTTGATCAAGGTAGCTACATCAGGAGGACACAAACCCTATCAATATGCTTGGTCAAAGACAGGAATAACAGCAAGCACTGCACAAAACCTAAAAGCTGGAGAATATATGGTAACAGTAACAGATAGATATAATACTATGGCTGTGGCTTCAATCGTGATTGAAGAACCATTGCCCTTACAAATAACTGTTACTGATAGAAAAAGAGTTTCCGCTGCTCAGGCACAGGATGGTTCAGCTGATATTGAGATTTTTGGAGGAACTGGCGACATGCAAATAAAATGGTCGAACGGTCAGATGGGGAAAAACCTAAAAAAAGTTAATTCTGGTACCTATCAGGTTACGGTAACCGACGCAAACGGATGCTATGAAACAGCAGCTGTTATCATTGACAAGGAAAAATTTATTCCAGAATTAGAGATTACTAAGGTTTCGGTAGGCCAGACCTTGCGAATAAACGAACTTAATTTTGAAGCGGATAGCAGTAGGATTACAGTATCCAACTTTGAAGTTCTGATGGAGGTATTTGAGTTTCTATCCAAAAATATGCAGGTCATAGTAGAAATTGGAGGTCATACCAATACCATTCCTCCTCACGAATACTGTGATAAGCTTTCCACAGAGCGCGCCAGAAATGTTGCTGAGTTTCTGTATAGTAAAGGTATATCACCGGAGCGGGTTTACTACAAAGGATATGGAAAAAGGCAACCTTTAACAACAAGCGAATCTATTCAGGGAAGGCTTAGAAACCAACGTGTAGAAATTAAAATTCTTTCACTATAGCTTTTTTGACTGCCTGAATTACCTTTTGACCATCCATTGCAGCGGACAATATACCACCGGCATAACCGGCTCCTTCTCCGCAAGGGAATAGTCCGTAAACATCTTCATGCATCAATGATGCTGCATCTCTTGGTATTTTTACAGGTGAAGAAGTTCTACTTTCAACACCAATTATATTAGCATTGTTGGTGACATACCCCTTCATTTTTTTATCAATCTGAAGCAGACCTTGGCGAAGTCGATTATAAACAAAAGATGGCAAGATATCATGTAATGGGGCTGAAATTAATCCTGGAATATAAGAGGATGGATTCAACGTATCAGATAGTTTTCCATCAACAAAATCTTTAACACGCTGAGCAGGTGCCTTTTGAGATCCATCGCCGACATTAAACATGCTTTTTTCAACATCACTTTGAAAATCAAGTGAGGCAAAAACACCTTTATACCCATAGTTTTCAAGTTCAGAAACCGAAATAGCTGTTACAAATCCAGAATTAGCGAATGGGCTATCTCTACGACTTATTGACATACCATTGACCACTATTTCTCCAGGAGAAGTTGCTGCAGGTACAACAAGGCCTCCGGGGCACATACAAAATGAAAATACACCACAGCTTTCTACCTGAGCGACTACTGCATAGCTCGCAGCCGGAAGCCCTTCCTCTCTTTTGGATTGATTGTATTGTGCATAATCAATATAAGATTGTGGATGTTCGATCCTAAGACCAAGAGCAAAATCCTTTGCTTCAATGTTTACGTTATGCTTCTTAAGCATTTGGAATATACCTCTTGAAGAATGTCCCGTAGCAACGACAACATACTGAGCAGGAATCAAAAGATCATTTTTTATTCTAATGGCTTCAACCTGATTATTGTTAATCACAATATCCGTAACCTCTGATTCAAAGTGAATTTCTCCGCCAAATTCTAAAATAGTTTTTCTGATATTAGCAATGATTCCAGGTAATTTATTAGAACCGATATGGGGATGAGCATCCGTGAGAATATCTTCAACAGCACCATGTTCGACCAATTGGCGAAGTACCTTTTCAATGCTTCCTCGTTTATGGGATCTTGTATATAGTTTACCATCAGAATAGGTTCCCGCCCCACCCTCTCCAAAACAATAATTACTATCTGGATTAACTATTCCTTCCTGTTGTATTGCTTTTAGATCTCTTCGTCTTGACTGAACATCTTTTCCGCGTTCGAATATTACAGGTTTTAAACCTTCAATCAGACACTCCAAGGCTGCAAAATATCCAGCAGGACCTGCACCGATAATCATCACTGGCGTACAATTGGCAACTTTTTTATAATGTGAAGAAACGGGCGATTCAGCAGTAAATTCTTCATCAATAAAAATATCAAATCTTAAAATATAGAATGGCCGTGAACCTCTTGCATCAATTGACTTTCTACGCAGTTGAATATGCTTAATTCTTTTTCGGTCAACCTTACTTTGGTCATAGATAAGATTCATGATTTTATCTTGCTGACTAACCATTTCAGGAAAAACCTTTATCTGGATTTCGCGGATCATCTAACTGGAAAAATGTTTGACTCCATATAGTACAAATCTTTTACCATCTTAGTTCAAGGATTACACAAAATATGGCATGCTCCTTGAACAGCCAGATCTATTATTATGATCCCGTGTTCCTTTGCATACTGCTTCCAATATATTTTTTTTTCGACATCAATACCGACAGATAAAATTAAATTAGATATATCAATTCCGCATAAATGATTACTTGTTAACTTTTTACATTCTGATGAAATAAGTAAATAATCTATTTTTTTATGAATTGTGGTAAGGTGGGTGTGTTTTCGGTCATCAGGTATCCAAACTACAAACTTTTCAGTTTGTAAACTTCCTTCAAAAAACGAGAAAGTTTTACCTGAAACTTTTTGCGCAGAAGTCAAATCAACATCATGAGTGATTTCTTTATACTTTCTATATCCTGCGGAGGCGAAAGATTTACTTTTAGCTGAAAGCCGAAGAGAGGACAGTGAAAATAGTTGGTAGCCATAAAAATAATCCAGCTGATATCCCCTAGACAAGGCATATATAACAATTTCTTTATTCTCCATTTTATTCCATTGCACAATTTGGCGTTTTACATAGTTTAGAATAAAGCAGAAGAACAGCAAATGCAACCAAAACAGTTGTCTCTTATTTAGAAAGAAATATAATAAAAGTAACATTAAAAACCAGCATAGCATTTCATTTACATCCAGCTGAATGTAATTTGATGAAGCACCAGGTAAACTTGCAAAAAATGTAATTGATTTTGTAAAAAATGATACTAAAAAAGTAAAAAGTCCTTTAAAAAAAACACTTAAAGAGCCAACCAAAATTAAAAAATTACCTAAATAGAGAATAATTGTACCCAACGGAACAGCGATAATACCAGCAAACAGAAAATATATAGGAAATTGATTGAAATAAAAAACGGAGAGCGGAAAGACAAAAAACTGTGCTGATAGAGAAATACATAAAAAAGACCATAACCATTGTAATATTTTTTGACCAGGGGCATAAAAGTCTTTAATATAGGGATCAATAAGAACAATGCCTGCAACAGCAAGAAATGAAAACTGGAAAGAAAGATTAAACAAATTAAATGGATTGGCAATGAGGAGGCATAATGCAGAAAAGCCAAGAGAATTCAGCATGGAAGGCTTTCGTTCTGCTTCATTGCCGATTATTAAATATGAAAACATAAGTCCTGCCCTTAGTGCTGAGGGGTTCCCACCCGTTAGAAAAACATAAAACCAGACTAATGCACAGAGAAACGCTACCTTTAATATTTTGACATAAAGTGATCGATTTTTAATTTTATGTGATAACCATAAGAAAACGAACATAAAAATATTTACATGCATACCTGAAACAGCCAATACGTGAATTGTACCAGTTTTTGAAAAATCTGCATATACTTCGTCTGTGATTCCTGAACTAAGCCCCAACAATATCGATTCAGTAATAGCTCTAATTTCACCATTAGTGGTAAAATTCCTTATCTGAGAAAGAGCATATTCTCTGGAAGCCCTACTCCATTTAAGTATGTTGGTGTAAGCATCTTGATTAAGTACAACTATCGTGCTTTGAGTAACAATACATTGTTGAGTTATTTGGCGGAAATATAAAAACTCCTTATAATTAAAGGCTTTCGGATTATTTAATGCCTCAATTTCTGTTATTTTACCTTTTAACAGAATTTCATTTCCTTCCTTTAAGATCGGTCCAATGGGAATTTCTGGATGGAGATAAACAATAATCTCACAATCGATATCAGCCCACTGTTTACCTGAGATTTTATATTTATGTACCTCCATTCTAAACTTCCGAAATGTTGATTTTACCGGATCTGATACAATTACTCCTTGAATATCCACATTTGAATATAGCGGTAGTTTGTGCTCATTGAGCTTAATACAAAGTTTTGAAAAGCAAATAAAACCAGCACAATAGAATGCAGACAATAAAATGACATTCAAAATAATCCGGTCATATAACCGAGTAATGATTAATAAATGGTATACAATAAGCGAGGCAAATAAAAGCAGAATCCAAGTAATAATTAATACGTGAATATCAAGGATCACAAAACGAGCAGAAATAATACCAGCCGCAAATAGCAATGCCACTGGCAAAAGGGGTAGTTTTGACCAATTCATAGAATGTAGTAGTTTGTTTAAAGTAGTAGTTTCCTACAAATTTAGAATAAACCAAACAATGTATCAAGTAGCTTTGAAAAAATACCAAATTAAAATTAAATAACAAGTGATGTAAGATATACTGAAATTTTGCATTAAAAGCTCTGCATAATCCCGTTATATTGAGCTCACATTGAGATAAAATCATTAAAATTACATCCTAATCAAAGCCACTCCTAAATAGTTGAAACCACAACGCAATAAAAATGCTATTTTTGTAGCGTGATATTCAAGGCTGATGACAATATTGTTTAAAATACGTGTGTGGTGTTTAAGCTCCATTTTGTTGGGTTTGGGTCATTTCATTGCATCAGCCCAATGCACAAGCCCTTACGGTATAGATTTTAACGCCATAACACAAAAATCAGTTAAACTATCCTGGCTAGACAACAACATTTCAAAAGTAGGCTTTGATATAGACATTGCACCACTAAGTATTAACCCTGACGGAATTGCGGATTACCAATTAGGAGAAAACTTTACATCTTTTACAATAGAAGGCCTTCAGTCATCCACAACTTACCAAGTCTACCTAAAAACAAAATGCAGCACTGGAAACGCAAGTGCTTGGAATGGTCCTTTTATTTTTACAACACTCCTCAGTAACCCTACAGCGTGTGGAACTTTACTTAACCTTAGAGACAATGGTCAGGAGGTTTATTATATTGACGTAAAGGAAGAAGGGAAGCTGGGTACAGATATTTTTCTCGAATCCGTAGATATGATCATTGCACATGGATGGCCAGCAGACCTAAAAATATCAATAATTAGTCCTGGCCAAAAGCAAGTTATTTTGTCTGAACATCATGGTACCATAACAGACAACTTTGGAGATCCAGGAGATGGAACTTGCACCAGATTTTGCCAGTTTTCTGATGATGGATGTACGTCGCTGCAAGCACAAGCACCACCTTTTATTGGAACTTTCAAACCAGATCAGCCACTATATACTTTTGAAGACAATTCTTCCGTAAAAGGGTTATGGCAACTGATTATCCAAGATAGGGCTATTTTTGATGATGGTATTTTAAAATATGTAAACCTACGTTTCAGTAAGCAAAAGTGCCAGACCCCGGAACAAATATTTATTGATGGCGTCAATGCAACATCAGCTGTTATCAATTGGCAAAAAAAATCGAGTTGTCAGACAGTTAAGATTATAATTGAGGAGTGTGACAAACCACAAATTAGTCGTAAAGAATATTTTGTTAATTGTAATGATCAAAAATTTAAAATACCTGGATTATTTCCGGATCGTTGCTACAGCGTTACTTTAAGTGCAGTTTGCGGATCACAACTATCTTTACCTTCATGCCAAACTAGTTTTTATACCCGGTGTAAACCTATCACGATGGAAGAACACTTCAATTCAGAAAACACCTGCATTGAAGGTTGCCAGTTTTCTTGCAAACTCACGGGATTATGGAAAAATTCTATCCATAACACCCAAGATTGGATTGCATGGGCTGGTCCAACTGATACAGATCAGACCGGACCATCCGGAGATATAGCTGGCATAGGTAAATACCTCTATATTGAAAATCAACCCTCACTTTGCCCCTCAAGGGAACCCGTGATATTAGAATCTCCCTGTTTACTTGTTCAATCAGCTTATGACGGTTGTGACATGTCTTTTTTTACCCATATGTATGGAGCTGGAATTCAATCAATTAAATTAGATATATCCACTAATGGAGGAATTTCATGGGATGAGGTATTTAAAAAGGATAAAGAAACCGGAATTGACTGGGTTCGTAATATATTAGATTTGTCAGCTTATGATAAAAAAAATATATTAATGCAGTTTACTGCCTATACATCGCAACTAGTTACTGGAGATATTGCATTGGATCAGATCGAATTTTATGGCTCGACTGTAAATAATTTATTACCTCGATATTTTAGGGATGAAGATAATGACGGGTACGGGCATCCCCAATTGTATATAGATGTATGTACAACTACTCCCCCGGATGGATATGTTACTAACAATAAAGACTGCAATGACGCCAATCCAAATATATACCCCGGGGCACCTGAAATTACTTGCAATCTTACAGATGAAAATTGCAATGGACCTGATGATGATAATGACCCAATTAATACACTCCATCTCGATTATGAGATAGTCGAGGTAAGCTGTTCAGGTAAAAATGATGGGGCAATAGAACTCCTTATAGCTGGTGGAGTTCCGCCGTACATCATATCATGGAATAACGGAAGTAACCAAACTAAAATTGACAGCCTAAGTACAGGGTTTTACTACGCCTATGTAACTGATGCCCTTGGGTGTAGAGCGGAAACGCAAATTATAAATTTGCAGGCTGTTTCAAATTTACAATTTTCAGTTTTATCCATAGTTAAATCTTCATGTCCAGGCATAAATGACGGTCAAATTATTATAGATCATAGCGGCGGGTTGCCACCATTTAACTATGTATGGTCTGATGGAAGTTCAGGTAAAAACCTTGAAAATGTAGCAGCAGGCAATTACAGAGTAACTATAAATGATGCTTTCGGCTGTAAATTCGAAAGCCAAAATATTGAACTTCCTCCAAGGAATCAGTTACAAATTGGAATTGTCAATATAAAGGAGCCACGGTGTCACGATAGCAGTGATGGGCTTTTACAATTAGCCGCCTTTGGAGGAACAGGCCCATATAATTATATCTGGAATACTGGAAATCAAGGAAATATAATCTCTGTATTATCACCAGGAACGTATTCATGCACCATAACAGACAAAAATGGTTGTTTACAGCATTTTGAAACCAATTTGTTCGGTCCTAAAAAACTTGAAGCACTGATTGTTTCCGTAGAGCCGGCGAGATGCTTTGGAGAAAATAATGGTTCCATCAAGATTAATACAACAGGGGGAAATCCACCCTATACCTATTTTTGGAATAATGGAAGATTTGAAGATGACATCTTCAATCTCAAAAAAGGCATTTACTATTTGACTGTTTCGGATAAAAATGGTTGCCAGTCTAGACTTGATTCCATATTTGTTGACGAACCTGAACGACTTATCGTTAATGTAGATAGTATTAAATTCGCCACCTGTATTTCAGGTGATGATGGTGCGATATTTCTCTCCGGAAGCGGGGGAATGACCCCGTACAGTTATCTTATAAATGATAACTTAGTCCTTGAGGGCAAAGGTGATTTACTTAAGTCCGGTATTTATTACGCTCTAATTGTAGATAGAAATAATTGCAAATCAGCCTATTCTACTATAGACCTTCCCTACATAAACAAAGAGATCAAAACCGATTTACAAATCAAGACAATCAATCGCTGTTATGGTGATAAAAATGCTGTTATCGATGTAACAATACTTAATGGTAAAGCTCCATTTGACTTTAACTGGAATTTTGGAAAACAATTTTTTAGTAATGAAAACAAACTGAGTGTTACAGAATTGCCTTCAGGTAATTATCGTCTAACTATTACGGACAATGATGGTTGCATGGGTATTTCAGAGACTGTGAAAATACCAGTTATTAAAGAGATAACATATAGTGTCAATAATATTCAGCATAATAAATGCAAGGATGATGCCCATGGTTCAATTACAATAGAATTATTTAATACCCAAGGGCCCGGTATGATATTATGGAATGACGGACCCTCCGGGAATATAAGATTAAATCTGCCTAATGGAAATTATAGTGGTTTAATACGAGACAGCCTAAATTGTAATGCAACCGTTAAGCCTATTAAAATTGTTTCAGATTCCGAAATCACACTGCAAATTTCAAGCATCGATGCTGACGTCAATAAAGTCAATGGTAAATTTTGCCTAGATATTCAAGGCGGAATTGCACCGTATTCCATTAAATGGGATGAAAAAATAAATGACGTCAATATTTGGTGTGCAGATAGCCTTGAAGCAGGTATATATACATTAACCATAACAGATGCGCTAGGTTGTCGATTGGATACTACAGTACAAATTCAGTTAAAATCCAGTACACCTAATACTTTTCCTGAGACGCTCAGAATTTTTCCCAATCCATTCATAGATTATATCTCATTTCTTGTTCCCGGACAATGTGGTACGGCCAAATTATTTACCATACACGGTGAACAATTATTGCTTTTACATGTAACGGAACAACAAAAATTTGACCTTAGTCATCTAACTCCAGGAATCTACATGTTTCATCTGCAATGCGGTGAAAAAAGTACATGGATTAAATTAATAAAAATATAGCCATATTGACATCCTATCTTTTACTTTTTTTGTGGGCTTTTCTTTCAGCAACATTAATACCTATTGGCTCAGAACCATATTTTATACTTTTAGTTCAGGAAAAACAAACAGTTATAACTCCAGTTTGTATTGCTTCCGCCGGTAATATCCTAGGCGGTATGCTACTTTTAATTGCAGGAATGTATTTCCAAAAATATATCAAGTATTTTGGCAATACTGAATCAGAGAGATTTAATAAAATTCGTACAAAGATACATATGTATGGAAGTCCAATGCTCTTACTTTCATGGTTACCTATTATTGGTGATTTGATAGTTCTAGCAGCAGGATTGTTGCGCATGCCTTTTATAACTGCTCTTATTATGATTTCTATTGGCAAGATTGCCAGATTTTTAATTCTCGGATATACCACTTTATGCTTATTACAAATATGATTTTGGCTAATAAAATTGATATACTTGACAAAACAGGAAATTGGATAAGATCAGAATTTCCAGATCAAATCATAGAAAAGGCAACCATTCAAAATCCTTGGTTTACAAAAGAGTATGTAAGACATGCACTAAATGCGATTTCAAATCAATATTTTAATTCCACAGCACTCAAGTCTTGGTTGTCAGCATATTCTATAAAAGAATCCTTGGATATAAAAACTGTAGGACTTGTTCTTGCCGGAAATATTCCAATGGTGGGTATACATGATGTAATTTGCACCTTTTTAGCCGGCCACAAAAGCAAGATAAAATTTGCAGAGAAGGATAGTATTTTGATTCCTGAAATTCTTAATTATATGATTTCGCTAGACCCTGGTTTGGCGCAATGGTTTGAAAATGTTGAAAAACTTAAAGAATATGATGCCGTAATTGCTACAGGAAGCAATCAAACCGCAGTATATTTTTCCAGATATTTCAGCCATGTCCCCCACATTATAAGAAAAAGCAGAAATGCTATTGCAATCATTGATGGGAAAGAAAACGTAGCTGACCTTAAAAATCTTGCTAATGATATCTTTTTATATTTTGGCCTTGGATGTAGAAATGTCAGTAAAATATTTGTGCCAAATAATAAAAATGGAAAACCCTTTCACCGACGAATATTTTATGAAGAAAGCTTTGCAGGAAGCGGAACT
>JAUMBJ010000041.1:0-2609 GCA_032115755.1 Saprospiraceae bacterium | reverse complement strand
TGGATATGATTTCAATCCATTACTGACAATTTTCAATGATTTTACCCCTATCATGCAACACCACAAATACTGCAATAACTACGATTATAATAAAGCACTTTATTTACTAAACAAAGAACCGTTTCTTGAACATCCATGTATCATTTTAAAAGAATCAGAGGCCATATCTTCGAGGATAGCTTCTTTGCATTTTCAGTATTATGATTCAATTGATGAAATTACAAATTTTATCAATATGCATCATGATGAAATCCAATGTATTGTTGGTTCCAACAGCATCGCTATAAAAGAAATAATTCCATTTGGTATTGCACAGGAGCCTTCTGCAGACACTTATGCCGATGGGGTCGACACCATGAAATTCTTATTACAATTCTAATCTGTAATCATCTATTTCTAATTCTATTGCATGCTTACCAATATTAAGGGTTTTCATTGATAAGATCTTGGAATATGCAAATCAAGAACAACACCGGATTGATTAACTTTAATCTTAAGTTTGTTAGAAGTAAAATGATTTATTTTTTTCATTAAGACAGACAGATTAAACCAATTTGCAGGAATATTGCCAATACGTAAAATGATATCTCCTGGTCTTATCCCCGCTTTCCAAGCTTTACTTTGCGTTGATACCGAATGGACATAATATTGTCTAAGGCCTGTCCCAAAAGCATATATAATCACATCTGACCTCAACAATTTTATATCCTTAAGCGTATTTTTTTGCGTCTGGTAATAAAATTTTTTATGTTTAAAATCAAAGCAAATTCTCCCAAATTGTTGCAAAAGCAAGTTACCTATTAATCCATCTTTTTCAGAAAACAGCCATTGTGTAGAATCAAGTTCTTGAAGGCATGTAAATACATTCAAAAAATTATAATCTTCAGAAACCTTAATGTCTGTAATAGTCCCAAATCCTTCAATTTCACCTCCCAAACCTTTTCCCCAAAATGACTTTACCATACCTGACGTAATAGAATCTCCCATTCCCTTATTGTACTGAATAACCAAAGAAAGAGAAGCCCCTGTATCTAGGAGGAGATTTTTTTGGATTCCATTCTGGAATATACCTGGGATATCAGCCATTATAAATGGTTTATTTTTATAAACACGTAATGGTATGGATTTCCATTTGTATGTAGATTTAGGGCTTAAAGATGCCGGGGAAATTGTTAATGTCTTTCTACGATAATCTATTTCCAATGACATATCTTGAAAAAATGAAGCGCCGAGGATTCCATCGATGCGCACTCCAAGCATTTCTTCCAAAGGAAGTATATATTCATCTGTTACAATAATATCCTGTTGTTGCATCACGCCACCCCCTAACTGTATTGGCAATTTTGGATAAACCTTGGCAGATATTTCTGTTTTCAAGTCAGCGCCCAGTAACGTAACCTTCCTTGAGGAAGGCAATCTCAATATATCAGTATATTCACGTTTCAGCAATAAAGTGTGTTCAGAACCTGTATCAATAATAAAGCGAAGTGGAAAAACCTTTGAAAGTGTTACATCCGCTATGATAAAACCATCATGATAGGTAAATGGAATATTAAAAACCAAAGGAACTACATCTTGCAATGACCTCCGATGTAAACCATTTGAAGCCATGGGAAACAGCAATAATATAAAAATTATCAATTTTGAATGAATTTGCATAGCCATATAAACGATATGATAAAAATATATAGTTTTTATATAGTTTATTGTATGTTTGGATTTAAAACAAAAATAAATCATGGGAGAAGAGCTTCCACGCAGATTGCATTATGCAGGTTTAACCATGATTGCTGTTGGGGCATGTATAGGTTCAGGCATATTTATTACACCCGCACAATCACTTGCCGCACTACCACATGAAGGACTTGTTCTGCTTACATGGTTGATCGGCGGTTTAGTGAGTTGTATGGGTGCAATAAGTTTTTCTGAATTGGGCGCTCAATTCAAAAGTACAGGCGGCGTATATACCTACATTCGTGAAGCATACGGGGATCTTGCCGGATTTCTTTACGGATGGATCATATTGCTCATTGTGAATACGGGTGCTTTAGCAGCTTTAGGGATGGCTCTGGCTAACTTTATTACTGTATATTATCCACTAACTGAAACAGGCAAGGTGATTTTTGCCATTATAGTGATTTGGGCTCTTACATGTATCAATATTTTTGGTGTTCATGTGAGTCAGATTTTTTCTCAGATTTTTACAGGTATGAAAGTGGCCGCAATGGCCATTATTGTCATAACCGGGATTTATTACATCCCAAAAATGGATCATCATATCAATTTAAACCTACTTCACGAAGTTCCGGAAAATTTCATATCCGGGATGCTTATAACGTTTATTGGCGTTTTTTGGTCTATGGGTGGATGGCATCATGCGACATATCTGGCCGGAGAATCAATTAATCCAGAAAAAACTGTTCCGCGGGCTATGATAACCGGAACAATGCTGGTTACTTTAATTTATATGAGTGTAATAGCCAGTTATATGATGTTACTTCCTGCAGATGTAATAGCGCAAAGTGACAAAGTAGCTGGAGAAGCAATGGGGAAATATCTATCCTGGGGAAATTATTTCATTACGACAGTAATTACCATATCTATCTTTG
>JAUMBJ010000040.1:0-6850 GCA_032115755.1 Saprospiraceae bacterium | reverse complement strand
TGATGTAGTACTATCTGCATTGGCGAACGATGAGAAAATAATAAAAACCGGAACAGACAATGCGGGAATACTCATTACAGGACTAAAATGTAACAATGAGTATGCCTTGCATGTAAGTTGTGGAGGATATATTTTCTATACCAGATATATCGATCTTCAAGAAATTAGAACCTATTATGCACCTTTGGAGATAAGCGTAGAATTAATGCCAGTAGAAAATTCGGCTGCTGAAATTTCTCAACCCATAGTACTTGAGAATATTTTTTTCAAGTCCGGTTCGGCCAATTTGTTGGAAAAGTCGAAGGTTGAAATTAAACAGCTATTTAGTTTACTTATTAAAGAAAAGCAATTAAAAATCAAAATCACGGGTCATACAGACAATGAAGGTAATCTTGAAAGTAATCAAAAATTATCTGAAGCCAGGGCAAAAGCAGTACATGACGAATTGATCAGGTTGGGTATTGAACCTCATCGTCTTCAATTTGAAGGAAAAGGCGAATCGCAGCCTATATCTGACAACAATAGTGCGGAAGGCCGTCAAAAAAACAGGAGAACTGAATTTACCATTCTAAAATTATGATGTTCTGAAATGGTTCCATCCCTGTGCTTCAAGGGGGATAATCTGGCCTCCTGTGGTATGCAGATTGATGCCGGATTCAGGCTCCGTAATTTCTCCAATGATAAAGACGTCAGGCATAAATCTGATTTTTTCCAGATCAGCTTCCTTGATAGAGAATAAAAGTTCATAATCTTCTCCACCGTGGAGCGCGCAGGTAATGGGATCTAGCCTAAACTCAAGGGCTGTTCTTTCTGTCTCAGGGTGAATTGGGACTTTACCCTCTTCAATATAAGCACCAGTTCCGGATTGCCTGCATATATGCATGAGATC
This sequence comes from Saprospiraceae bacterium, assembly GCA_032115755.1. Classification (GTDB taxonomy): domain Bacteria; phylum Bacteroidota; class Bacteroidia; order Chitinophagales; family Saprospiraceae; genus OLB9. Next base: position 5,961 of record JAUMBJ010000040.1, on the reverse strand, counting down.
ACTGGCAAGACCATCCGAAACGTCAATCATAGCAGTAGGTTTGATGTTATTCTGGCCGAGGTACATAATAGCACCTTTTTGTGCCTCTGGTTTTAATTGCCGCTCCAGTAAATATTCACTTTTGGAAAGATCTGGTTGCATTCCAGGATGTTCAAGAAATATACTTTTTTCTCGTTCCAGTATTTGTAGTCCCAGGTATGCGGCACCTAAATCTCCGGTAACACATAGGATATCTCCTTTTGAGGCTCCACTCCGGTAAACGATATCTTCGCTTTTGGCCTGCCCAAGTGCCGTAATACTGAGGATCATGCCTTTTGGGGAAGAAGTGGTATCACCCCCCACTAAATCTACCTGATAAAAATCACAAGCTTTACGCATCCCTTCATATAATTCGTCCAGGGCTTCAACAGAGTATTTTGAAGAAATAGCAACGGATACGGTTACCTGGGTAGGGATGGCATTCATAGCATATATATCGGAAAGATTTACGACAATGGCTTTGTAGCCCAAATGTTTTAAAGGCGTGTACATAAGATCAAAATGTATACCTTCTACCAGCATATCTGTCGAAACGATAGTATTTTCTGAAATATTCTTAATGACGGCTCCGTCATCACCGATACCTTTTAAGGTAGTAGCCTGGTGTAAAGTAAACGCTTTGGTGAGATGATCTATCAGGCCAAATTCTCCAAGTTTATTGACATCAGTGTGCTTTACTGATTCCATGAATTTATGTTAAAACTTCAAATAATTTTTCTCTTTCGGGCCCTGTCGAAACCATAGATACCGGACAATCCAACAGTTGTGAAATATGTTCAATATAAGCTTTTGATGCTTCTGGAAGTTGTGCAAATTGATGCACATGTCCGAGAGATTGATTCCAGCCCTTTGCTGATTTCAGGACAGGCGAAATGGCGGTGGCGGTCATATCATATGGGAGTTCATTGGTAGTCATTTGGTCATACTGATATTGTGTACAAATCATTATTTCTTCAAAACTATCCAGGACATCCATTTTTGTCATGATAACTTGTGTTACACCATTTAGCATGATTGTATATTTCAGCTGTGGGATATCTATCCATCCACATCTTCGTGGTCGGCCTGTTGTGGCACCAAATTCCATCCCTATCTGGCGAAGTTTTTCACCTGTTTCATCTAGGAGTTCAGTTGGAAAAGGACCGCTACCCACTCTAGTACAATATGCTTTAGCGATACCAATAACTTCTTTAATTTTAGAAGGAGCAATGCCCAATCCACTGCATACGCCTGCGGTGATGGTATTTGATGAAGTGACATATGGATAGGTACCGAAATCAACATCCAGCATAGAACCCTGTGCACCTTCCGCTAGTATTTTTTTACCTTCAATGAGACATTGGTTTACATAATATTCTCCATTGATTAATTGCAGAGATTTAATGTAATCAAGTGCTTCAAAAAAGAGCTTTTCCTGACCTTCAAGGTCAAAATCGACTTCTGGGTACATGTGGAGTAATCCCATATGTTTATCCTTTAATGTCTGATATCGCTTTTTGAAATCAGGCAGAAGGATATCACCTATTCTCAAGCCATTCCTTCCTGTCTTGTCCATATAGGCAGGTCCAATACCCTTGAGTGTGGATCCTATTTTAAGATGTCCTTTTGATGCCTCTGATGCGGCATCAAGCATTCTGTGCGTAGGTATAATTAAATGAGCTTTTTTGCTGACAAGCAGCCGGGATTCAAATTCAATACCTGCATTTTTTAGGGTTGCTATTTCCTTGATAAAGGTAATCGGATCAAGCACAACACCATTGCCAATTACATTGACAATATGCTCCCTGAATATTCCTGAAGGAATAGTATGCAGAACGTATTTGTTGCCGTCAATTTTGATGGTATGACCCGCATTTGGTCCACCTTGAAATCTGCATACAACATCGTATCTGTCTGCTAAATAATCCACAATTTTACCTTTGCCCTCGTCTCCCCACTGAAGGCCCAGAATTACATCTACAGTCATTTATTACTGGGTTGAAAGTATCCTTAAAGTACAAAAGTAAGCATGTTCCTTGGATTTTAATGTGCCTTGTGAGAATAAATTAGCTTTATTGTTAAAAAATCAAATGTATAAATTGCTTTTATTGAGCTTAATACTTATAGAAATAATCATTATTATGTTCTATTATCCGTCTCATTATACCAAGAAGCAATGACTATCATATCTATGTCACGCTATTCGAAAGGGTGATAAAACATAAATGTATCTGATTTTTAATAAAATTAAATATGGCAAGTCTACCTTCATTTGAAGTATTAATTAAAAATAAATTGTCAATCAAATTATTTGCGATATTAAATTTTTTACCTTCTAGATGAAAACAAAGGTAAAAAACTCATAAAATGCCTTAAATTAATGACTGTCAATACTATTATATAATAATAAGTTTATTTACCTTTGTGGCGATTTTTAAAAATCTATAAAGCTGATGATGTCCAGATTCGCATTATTTCTACTTCTGAACATATTTACCATAAGTGTTTCAATAGCCGGGCAAGATGAGCATGCGGGCGCTCATCATGATGAGCACGCAGCCTATGATCCTGCTGCAACGGCTATTCATCACATAAGTGATGGTAATGTATATACCATTCTCGACGCCATTACGTTGCCGTTGCCGACGATTTTGTATGCACCGGAGAAAGGATGGGACATCTTTTTTTCTTCTGTGTTTCATGCAGGCCATCATGAAGATGGTCATCATTCCTACAATGGGTATGTTTTACATCACGGAAGTGTATTTCGGGTAGCTGAGCCAGGTTTTCCTATGGAAGGCTCTGTCGAACTTGAAGGTTTCAAACATACAGAAGAAGAAGTTAATGGCAAAAAAACGGACAGATACTATGTAAACTATCAAGGTAAAGCATATTTACTGGATGCCAGATCGACATTGGATGGTGGAGTTCTGGGAGGAAGCCTCACCTCGTTCTATGATTTTTCGATCACAAAGAATGTGTTGTCGATGTTCCTGGTATTCATATTTATGTTTTGGGCTTTCAGAACCGCTGCCAATAGGTACAAAAATCATCCTGATACTGCGCCAAAAGGTATTCAGGCGTTTCTTGAGCCCATATTTTTATTTATAAGAGATGAGGTAGCTGTTCCATTTATTGGGAAGCATCAGTATATGAAATTTTTTCCTTTATTGCTCAGTATTTTCTTTTTTGTCCTGGGATTGAATTTGTTTGGTCAGATACCATTTCTGGGAAGTACCAATGTGACAGGAAATCTTTCCGTCACGTTCATTATTGCCTTTATTGTATTTATCGTTGTAAATATTAATGGCAATAAGCATTACTGGCAACATATATTCTGGATGCCGGGGGTACCGGTTCCGGTAAGAATATTACTTGCAGGGGTGGAAGGAATGTCACTGTTTATCAAGCCTTTGACATTAATGCTGCGATTGGCAGGTAATATTTCTGCAGGGCATATTGCCATTTTGAGCTTTATCGGATTGATATTTATTTTTGGAAATGCCGGACAAAGTATTGGAGGCGGTGTGATTGGAACCTTTATGGCTATTCCGTTGACATTGTTTATGATGGCCATTGAACTTATTGTCGCGTTTGTTCAGGCATTTGTATTTACAATTCTTACTGCTTCTTACATAGGTGCTGCCATCGAAGAGCATCACCACGCAGAGGAACATCATTAATTTGTAATTTTTCATTTATAATATTTCTAAACATGACAGGAACATTAGCAGCAATCGGAGCCGGACTCGCCGTAATCGGAGCGGGAATCGGTATTGGAATGGTTGGTGGAAAGGCAATGGAAGCCATTGCAAGACAACCAGAAGCATCAGGTGATATCAGAGCAGGTATGATCCTTATGGCAGCTTTCGTAGAAGGTGCCGCTCTTATCGCTATTCTTCTTTCCATTTTCGTTAAGTAATCCGAAAGCGAAGAATCCGGGTAAACGACAATACGGTTGGTAGCGTCGTTTACTCTTTTAAAATGAATTAAAACAAAAAACAGAGCGTATTTATGATTGCATTATTAAACTTCACGCCCTTTCAACCATCTCCTGGTTTAGCTATTTGGTCATTGTTGATATTTGTCCTGTTTTGGTATATCATGAGTAAAGTAGCTTTTAAGCCTATCGCTGAGGCGCTTTCAAAAAGAGAAGAAGATATTCAAAAAGCTATTGATCAGGCTAAGATTGCCAGGGAGGAGATGTCTAACTTAAAGGCAGAAAATGATAAATTACTCGCTGAAGCAAGAGAGGAAAGAGCTAAGATTCTACAGGAAGCGAAGGAAATGAAAAGTGCTATATTGGCAGAAGCAAAACTAAAAGCTAAGGATGAAGCCGCCAAGATTGTGCAGAATGCAATGCAGGAAATCGACAATCATAAAAAAGCAGCTATGATCGATGTGAAGAATGAAATTGGAAATCTCGCCATAGAAATTGCTGAAAAAGTACTTCAGAAAGAATTAAAGGATCAAGCCGATCAGGAAGCATATGTTAATGGATTGGTTAAGGATATGAATCTTAACTAAACGATCATTTTTAACCGCGTAAACATTAATTTATGTCTTTAACCAGAATTTCCAATCGCTATGCCAAATCCTTGCTGGAACTGGCATCTGATCAAAAGAAGCTCGACAACGTCGTGCAGGATATAAATATGTTACAGCAAGCCTTGAAAAACAGAGATTTTTATTTGTTTATCAAGAGCCCCATTGTAAACACATCCAAGAAACAGCAGATATTTAATTCTCTCTTCAGTGGTAAGGTTACGGATGTAACTATGGCTTTTTTCGATATTATTGTCAGAAAGGGCAGAGAAAATTACCTCCCGGAGATCGTAGCTGAATTTATGGAGCAATATAAGACACTTAAGGGAATAACTACCGTTCTACTCACTACGGCAGCTCCAGTTTCCAAAAATCAAATTGAAGAAATAGAATCAAAACTTAGAGCTTCAAATCTGGTGGCTACCCATGTGGAGTTTGAACAAAAAATAGACCCATCACTGATAGGTGGATTCGTGGTACAAATTGGTGATCAACTCATTGATTCCAGTGTCTCACGTAAATTGAAGCTTTTCAAAAAGGATTTTATTGAAAACGAATATATAAAAACCATTTAATAATCACTGTATAAAAATTATAGCTATGGTTGATGTAAAACCAGATGAAATTTCAGCAATACTCAAGCAACAATTATCCGGCTTTAAAACAGAGGCTGAACTTGAACAAGTAGGTTCTGTCCTTCAAGTAGGAGATGGTATCGCGAGAGTGTACGGTTTGAGTAAGGCACAAGCCGGAGAATTGGTAGAGTTTGAAAATGGCGTTCAAGCTATCGTATTGAACCTTGAAGAAGATAATGTGGGTGTTGTATTGCTGGGTTCAGGAGCTGGAATTAAAGAAGGATCTACTGTCAGAAGAACAGGAAGAATTGCATCTATAAATGTTGGTGAAGGTTTTGTTGGGAGAGTTGTAAATCCTCTTGGAGAGCCTATCGATGGAAAAGGCCCTATTACAGGTGACAAGTATGAAATGCCGTTGGAACGAAAGGCTCCCGGTGTTATTTACAGACAACCTGTAAATGAACCATTGCAGACGGGTATCAAAGCGATCGACTCCATGATTCCAATTGGTAGAGGACAGCGGGAATTAATTATCGGAGACCGTCAAACTGGAAAAACAGCCATCGCCCTGGATACTATTTTGAATCAAAAAGAGTTTTATGAGCGTGGTGAGCCCGTATATTGTATATACGTAGCGTCTGGTCAGAAAGCTTCAACTGTGGCTCAGGTGATGCGCTCCCTTGAAGAAGGAGGAGCTATGGCGTACACAACTATTGTTACTGCTTCGGCATCAGACCCTGCACCATTACAGTTTTATGCACCTTTTGCAGGCGCAGCTATTGGTGAATATTTCAGAGATACAGGAAGACCTGCCCTTATTATT
>JAUMBJ010000039.1:0-6753 GCA_032115755.1 Saprospiraceae bacterium | reverse complement strand
GTGCTTTAACCGTCCCAAGTCTGCAAAATTATCCCAATATATGGAAGTTATATTTTTACAAATTTTTGTGGCACAAAAGCTGTTGCATCCTTTCTTCTAATCCAATACACGCCAGATGTCAAATGGGACACGTCAATTTCTACAAAATTATCGTTTTTAAAAGTAATTTCTGGAATTATTTGCTTTCCGGAACTGTCATAGATTAAAAGTTCTGCCCGATTACCCTGCACATTTGAAATAGTAAGTACCTCTGATACCGGATTAGGCAAAAGTACCCAATTGTCTTCAGTACCTGTATTTAAAGGTGGAGGATACTGACTAAAATATCCATCGAGCCAGGTAAGTCGGTTTATGGTCCAGCTTCTGATAAAGTTGACTTCACTTTGGTAGGTATTGCCAACAAAATAGTTTGGCCAAACCCATTGCCCAAGTATAGGCCATTGTTTAAAATTTCTTTCCTGAGCTTCCTGAACAAGACTTGTGAGTGAATCAATAACAAATGTTACACGCTGGTTGGAGAGTTCGTTTTTTCGCAAAGTGGTCCAGCGGGCTCTCATCTCTCTTCGAAATTCCGTATCTTTTAAAAACTGATTCCACCAAAAATGAATTACCCAAAAATCCTCAGGACAAACCTGATTAAAATCAGTAATGACCAGATTTTCAGGGTTGCCGTTGGTGCAGTAATTGACATTTCCAAATGCTATATTGTAATCCCAGACTGGACCAAAGAAGATTTTCCCTCCATCACTATCTTTTTTCTTGTAGAAATAGGTGCTCAGCCTGTAAGCATCCGGATTTTTAGCAACCTCATTCATCAGAATATAGTCAATCAGGCTTTTGGTATCTATGTACTTTCGGAATCCTTTTTCAGGGTGTGCAAATAAAGACGAAGCTATAGTTGTTTCCACTTTCTGCATATGCTGCTGGATATAGGCTATTTGCGGGGCATTGATATCTTCCGCGTCCGGATCGTCATATTGAAAGTATGTCCGCTGCCATCCGCCAGGCCTTGGAGGAAAAGGGGAAAACCATCCGGCATTATTGGATCCGCTTTCTTTATCCATTTTAAGCACGTAGCCACCTGTAAGCTCGTCTCCACTGATATCCTCAGGCTTAAGATTGGCAATATCAACCCTGTTTTTGTCCCGCTTTATTTTTTCCATAAGTACATAGACACCCTGGTACACACCATTAAGTATCAGTTCGCAGTATCTACCTCTTGGAGCATAATCCATAAATTTCCCCGCAAGGGTATAACAAAGCATATTTCTGATCAGGCTCTTATCACTAAAGGGACCATGTAATATCCAGTCATTTTCTTCAGGCATGCCGAGCAAGTTCACATCAATTTCATCACCGGTGGCATTTCTGGTTTCAAGACCATAACCTTTTTTTGGAAAACCCTGAGAAGTGGAACCTCTGAGTTCAATGCCTATATTTCCATTATATACATTTGGAAAGTCTGTTATTCTATTTCTGCCTGATGTATTTTGAATAATTTTCATGGTTGCTGTAATTTTAGGTTCATCTACAATTGCGGCACCATTAGTTTCTATAATCATCAATGGAAGGTTGGAGCTGGTCAATTCAACTTGAGCAAAGCCAATTTGCTGCAACAAAATACTCCATACAATAATTATATATGGTCTCATTAATTTTATTTAAATGATTAAATACTGCGCGAAAAATAAGGGTATTATAAATCTGTACGACTTTAAATCAACATTATATGTGTATTTAAAAAGTATAGATAACCATTACAAATGTAATCTATTTTGAATAATCCAAAAGGAGTATTTCTTTATTTGCTGGCGAGTTGAAAATAGAATTTATTGGATTTTTTAGCCTACGTGTTGTGATATGACATCCACTTGATAATTTCTTTGAAACTTGCTTTCTTTCCATACATTAAGATGCCCACACGATATATTTTCCCGGCAAGCCAGATTAACAATATGGTAAAAAGCAAGAGCAAAATCATCGACAATGCGATTTCCCACACTGGTGGTCCAAAGGGTATCCTTACGGGCATGACAATAGAAGACAGCAAAGGGATCATCGATGCATAGACGGCCAGACTGCTGTCCGGTGCGCTTACCGCACTGAATCCTATATAAACAGCTGCCAGTAGCGGGAGCATGATGGGTAGTGTTAAGGACTGCGCTTCATTGATATCTTCCCCCACTGCCGAGCCTACTGCTGCAAATAAAGCCGCATAGGCAAAATAGCCCAGTAAAAAATAATACAGCGTAAGGGGTACTATCGCCCACCAGTTTAAAGCTTTTAGCTCGGAAAGTACCTGTAATATTTTATCCTGTTGAGATAAGATTTGATCCGCTGCAGGATTGGCTGCCATTTGGCTGGCACTTTCAAGATCAATCCCATAAGCTGCAGTACCGACTATAAATATTAGGGGAATCAGGATGAGCCAAATGCCAATTTGTGTAAGACCTACGAGTCCTACGCCTATGACCTTGCCCATCATCAGTTCAAAAGGCTTTACCGAAGAAATCAATACTTCTACTATCCTGTTTATTTTTTCTTCCATGACAGATCTCATTACCTGGGATCCATATAAGGTAATGATAAAAAACAAGGCATACCCTACAATACCTCCTATGACTGAGCTGACAATAGTCGTCAATGAACTAATTTCCTTTTCCTCTAACACTGATTTTGGGGTGATAGATATGTCAGTATCCAAATGATTCAAAACTTTTTCATCGAGATTATAAGCTTTCAACTTGTGTGCCCTGACATGTGTTGCCAAAACTTCTTCGAGGGCTACCATTTCGTCAATGGCAAGCTGTTCGTCAGAGTGGTAATCAACCTGGAAGCTAGACGCACTATCGATAGGTAATGCTGCTATTTCCAATATTCCGTGAAATGTCTTATTACCATAATCTTGCTTCACATCTTTCAAAGATTTATTGCTATACAAAAATTTTAGATTATTGGCAGATGCAGGTTTGTCGGCAAGAAGATTGACAGGATCGATGACAACAATATTTTTTGTTTTATCAGATCCGGTATCCATGATGAAACCCATGATGAGGAAGAACAGTACAAAGCCAACGGGGGTAAGAAAGGTCGTCAATAAAAATGCCTTATTCATAACCCTCGTCAGGTATTCTCTTTGAGTGATGAGCCAGATTTTATGCATTGTTTTGTGATACTTTTTTGATGAAAATTTCATTTAATGTTGGTAAGACTTCATTATAATGATGAATGTCCATGCCTGTATCCAATAAACTTTTAAGCACGGCGTAAGATGTTGCACCAGCGTTGAATCGCAAGGTAGCCATCCCGGAATCCTGGGTCGTGACTTCATATAAATCATTGGAAACTAGCAATTTGGCGTCCAATCCTGAATATTCAATGCTATAAATATTTTCTTTATACGTTTTTCGAATGTTTGACACTGAACCATCCAAAATCTTTTTACCCTGATTGACTAGAATAATTTGTTCGCAAATTTCTTCAACTTGTTCCATTCGATGAGTTGAAAACAATATGCTGGCACCTTTTTCTTTCAATTGATAAATTTCATCTTTGATGAGGTTGGCATTGATGGGGTCAAGTCCAGAAAATGGTTCATCCAGGATAATAAGCTTTGGATCGTGAATAATGGTAGCAATAAATTGAATTTTTTGCTGCATCCCTTTAGAGAGGTCTGCAATTTTTTTATCCCACCAATTGCCCGCTTCAAATTTTTCCAGCCAGTATTTTGCTTTTTTTCGGGCATCTTTAAATGTCAGACCCTTAAGTTGTGCCAAGTATATAAGATGCTCACCCACTTTCATCTTTTTGTAAAGACCGCGTTCTTCCGGCATATAGCCAATCATAGAAGGGTGTAAAGCGTGCAATGGTTCCCCTTCAAGCATGATGGTTCCTGAATCTGCTGCTGTAATCCGTGTAATAATGCGGATGAGCGATGTTTTTCCAGCGCCATTTGGGCCCAGAAGTCCGAAAATTGTTCCTTTGGCTACCTCAAAGGAAACATGGTCGACTGCAAGATGGTTATGGTATCGTTTTACGATATCTTTTAGAGACAATACAGGAATTGAAGTTGTATCCATATGAAAATAGGAAATTAAAATCTATGACAAATGTACGTCTTTTTCTAGCACATTTTTAAAATGCAATATGCTGTATATGTTTTGATAATAATCCTGCGATATCCTTAAAGCCATGTTATACGTAAAAAAAAGGCCCCCAAACGTATCTGGAGACCTATAATAACAACCTATTTTCAAAAATAATAAAGGCTATGCTGTTTGAACTAAAATTGAAATTTCGTTTTTCAGCACTTCTATAAAGCCCTTTTTTATATCAATAGTACTTTTTTCCCCATTTTCAAGGATGATTCTAACGGTTCCGGTGGTCAAGGCAGATACAATTGGCGCGTGATTGCGCAGCACTTCGAACATTCCCGAAATTCCTGGAACTTGAACGGAACGTATACTGCCTTTAAATATTTCCTTATCTGGAGTGAGTACGACTAAATTCATCCTTTTACATTTACTTATTAGGCATTTGCAGCAGCATCGGCAAGCATTTTCTCTCCTGCTTTGATAACATCCTCAATGCTTCCTTTTAGATTAAAAGCAGCTTCTGGATATTTGTCAAGTTCACCATCAATAATCATATTAAAACCTTTGATGGTTTCTTCTATTGGAACGAGCACTCCGGGAATTCCGGTAAACTGCTCTGCTACGTGGAATGGTTGAGATAAAAATCGCTGTACTTTTCTGGCTCGGAATACCACCATTTTGTCTTCTTCAGATAATTCTTCCATACCAAGAATGGCAATGATATCCTGAAGTTCATTGTATCGCTGAAGAATCATTTTTACCCTTTGCGCACAATTATAATGCTCTTCTCCAATAATCGCCGGATCGAGGATTCTGGAAGTAGAATCCAATGGATCTACAGCCGGATAAATACCTAGGGAAGCGATCTTTCTACTCAATACCGTCGTGGCATCCAGGTGCGCAAATGTAGTTGCCGGTGCAGGGTCGGTAAGGTCATCCGCCGGAACGTAAACTGCTTGTACTGAAGTAATAGATCCTCTTTTGGTGGAAGTAATACGCTCCTGCATCAAACCCATTTCTGTCGCCAATGTGGGTTGATAACCCACTGCTGAAGGCATCCTTCCAAGAAGTGCAGATACTTCTGAACCCGCCTGTGTAAACCTAAATATATTGTCAATGAAGAAAAGAATATCTCTTCCTCCATTGGGATCACTTAAGTCTCCGTCCCTGTAATATTCTGCCAGAGTCAAACCAGACAATGCCACCCTTGCTCTAGCTCCGGGAGGCTCATTCATCTGTCCAAAAACGAAGGTCGCCTTGGATTCTTTAAGTTTATTTTTATCCACCTTTGTCAAATCCCATCCGCCTTCTTCCATGGAATGCATAAAATCACTTCCATAACTAATAATACCGGATTCAAGCATTTCACGCATAAGGTCATTTCCTTCACGGGTTCTTTCGCCTACACCTGCAAATACTGAAATACCATCATATCCCTTGGCGATGTTGTTGATCAACTCCTGTATCAAAACTGTTTTTCCAACACCGGCTCCACCAAAAAGACCGATTTTTCCTCCTTTTGAATATGGCTCAATAAGATCGATTACCTTTATACCAGTAAAAAGGACTTCTGTTTCCGTAGAGAGGTCTTCAAATCTTGGTGGTTTGTTGTGGATACTGTAAGCTTTAGTTTTATCCAGCTTTCCAAGACCATCGATAGGTTCACCGACTACATTGAAAACCCTTCCTTTGATCTGATCACCAATCGGCATTGAAATTGCTTCACCCAAATCCACTACTTCCATACCCCTTGTCAGACCATCTGTAGAATCCATAGAGATAGCACGTACACTATCCTCACCCAAGTGTTGCTGCACTTCCAGGATAAGTTCTTCTCCGCTTTCTCTCTTTACAGAAAGGGCACTGAGGATTTCAGGAAGCTTCGAATCTGCACCAGAAAAACTCACGTCTACTACCGGACCGATAATTTGTTTGATTTGTCCTTTATTAGCCATATAAAATGTTGTTGTCTAGGTTTTAAATACGCTGGTTATTGAAAAACGCCACAAAGATAAATTTAATTCTTTTATTTTGAGAACTTTATATAAAAATAAAAAGTTACATCATGCCTACACTCAAATAATCTGAAATAATTTATTTCATAAAAATATTGGCACGCTGGCTTTTAATATATAATAATCCGTCTTTTAAATAATATTATTTACTATAATAGTAACAAAACAGAATAATATATTTATATTTTAATAATTAAAGGCTCAAATAAAATTATATTTTAAATAAGTGATTGAAGTTTCATGGCAAGACCCATGTCTCCTTTGATTTTTACTTTACCGGACATCACGGCGACCATAGGGTTTAGGGTTCCGCTTTTAAGTTGTTCAAATGTTTCAGGATCACAGCTTATAGTACAGGCGGCTTCAATGTCTTCAGAAGTTACCACATTTTCAGTGCCGCTTCCATCTACTACAATGATTTCTTCGCCCAAAACAAACTTTAAGACAGCGCCAAAAGGTGCTACATTGGCGGCTTGTTTACGGATGGCTTCAAATAAAGGAGATGTACTCATAGTGTTATATTTTATGGATTAAAAAATTCGATATTGTGAAATTCGTCTGTTGTCACCTTTATATCACTTTTAATGGTGATGGACAGCGAGCTCACCTTTGGTAATTCATATTTGAAAAAATATTTCATGGTA
>JAUMBJ010000038.1:0-7816 GCA_032115755.1 Saprospiraceae bacterium | reverse complement strand
AAAATTACTAGCAGGAGCTACGGCTACACATTGTACTGAATGCGATGGGGACAGGAAAAACAAACCTATAACAGGTATGGAAATCTTATGGGGTTTGAAAAAGGATGGAACAGCATATGTAGATGGGGAGATACTTGATCCAAAAACTGGTAAAATTTATGATTGCGATGTAAAACTTGATGGTCCTAACAAGCTAAAGGTTAGGGGATATCTTGGTTTTTCTTTAATAGGAAGGACTCAGTACTGGTACAGAGTAAAGTAAATTTCAGATACTGGAAATAAATGAAATGTTACGCAATAAAATTTTCCATTTTACGTTCAGTATGCATTAGATCATTTCAAAATTTATTGCATGAAGCAACACTACACTCCAGAACAACTTATTCAGTTTATTTATCTTGAGTTCGATCTTTTCGACAGATTGGAATTAGAATTCGAATTGCAAGAAGATAGTAGGTTGTGTACGGAATTTAATCAACTCGCGCAGACAGTCGAGTCACTTGATGATTGCCTTTTGTCTCCGTCCTCCGCTTTGATTGAAAAAATCCTGCATTACGCCAAATAGCTGTTAAAGTGATACAATTTTTCCACTGTGTTTATCCAGTATTATTGATATGTACGTCTGGCCTTGGATTAAAAACCTCAGCGTAATTTCAGCGCATTTATTGTGTTTTTATCATTTTGTGGAAATGCTTTAATTAGCACAAAAAGGATGATGTTTTATGGGTTTATTTTTTAATTCATCGCACTCCGTGTGATTAGTTTTTAAAACCACATGGAATTGACAACTGTATTATCTATGGTGTTGTCGAACTTGCTTTTCGCATGAGAAATAATCATCCTGGTTTGTGTGACTGTCTCATGCTCATTTCATGGTTTAAGAATGAAATACAAGTCAATTTAGGATTCGTATTATTAATCATTAAATTTGTGCACAATTGCATAATTTTTCTTATCTTTGCAGGCGTTTTTCTATCAAACCATTTTAAATGGAAAAAAAGAAAGTTCTTTTCGTTACTCAGGAACTAAATCCCTACACAGATTTATCCGAAATTTCGGATCTGGCCAAGAAAATCACTTCAACTGCAAATGATAAAGGTTTTGAATTTAGGGTTCTAATGCCAAAATTTGGTACTATCAATGAGCGGAGGCATAGATTACATGAGGTGGTAAGATTGTCTGGAATGAATATTATTGTTGATGACGAGGATTATCCTTTAATAATCAAGGTTGCATCTATGCCAGGAGCAAGGCTTCAGGTATATTTTTTGGATAATGAAGAATTTTTTAAGCGGAAGTCGGTTTTTTTTGATGAAGAAGGGAAGCCTTATGAGGATAATCAGGAAAGACTTGTATTTTTCTGCAAAGGTGTTATGGAAACTGTTAAGAAATTTGGTTGGGCACCGGATATAGTTCATTTACATGGTCAAATGACAAGTCTGATTCCCTTGTACATGAAGGAGGCCTATAAAAATGACCCGGTTTTTAAAGGGGCTAAAATAATTTATTCCATGTATGAAAATGATTTGGGCAAGACTTTCCATGATCGTTTTATTCAAATAGCTGCTATAAATGATTTATCGGCTGAAAATTTGCAGTTTTTTCAATACGATGGAAAGATAGATCTCAACCGAGGTGCTGCTTATTACAGTGATGCTTTAGCGGCAGGGAGTGAAATCTTTAGTGAGTTTGTTCTTTCTCAAGCTCAGGATAAAAAAGAAAATGTTCTTGACTACATGGCAGAACCTGATGAGGTAGCAAAGTCATTTGTTGATTTTTATCAACGTGTTTTAGAAAGTTAAATATCTTTGTATAAAAGGAAGCAATGCTGTTTCCGGGATTCCAAAATTATTGCAGATGCAGGTTGTAGGAAGTGTTAGGCTATTATATTCATCGATGGCAATGTTTTGCCTTGTACTGACTTTTTTATGTTCATGCAAGGATGAGATTATTGTTGGAGGAGGATTGCTGGATGATGAGAAAATATTGATTGATTATACAGATACTATTGGTCTCATTTCAGAAACCATCATAAGTGATCCAATCGTGGTTTATGATACGGCCAATACAAGTCGGAGAACATATTTAATGGGCCAGATGAAGGATAGCGAGTTTGGTACATTTACTTCACATTTGGCGTTGGGTTTTAACATCAATAATTCTTCTCCTCCATCCTATCCAATTGGAGATAAACCTTTAAAATTTGATTCCATAGTACTTGTTCTAACCCTAGATACGCTAGGGACCTATGGCAATCCATCAGGCATTCCTTTTCATTTTCAGGTTTATCAGCTGGCCAAACCGCTTCCTTTTGGACGAACCATAAAATCAGATATTTCTCTGGATATCTCAAATAATGTGCTTGCCGATGTAATGAAAAGTGTCAAACCAAAAGATTCAACATCTATTGTTAACCATGCAGACGGAAAGGTCATTAAATTGTTGCCACAAATAAGGATTAAATTAAATGATGAATTTGGAAAATCGATCTTTGAAGATAAGGAAGCAGCTTTAAAAGATTCTGCCTTTGTCGCCTTGGTTAAAGGAATTTATATGACTGCTACACCTATGAATCAGTTTGGAACTTTCGGTGTTAATTTTTCCTCTTCTGCCATGTTTAGTTCTGTAAGTAATAAACTGGTGATGTATTACACAGAATCGGACACGATTAAAAAATCCTACGGGTATTTTATTAATTCAAAAGTAATCAACAAAATCGAACGAAATTTTGAGGGTTCAGCAGTTGAAAAACATGTGGAATCTCCCGTATTGAGTGGGCAGCAGATTTATGTGCAAGGATTGGCTGGGCCAAAGGCTAGGGTCAAATTCAAAAATCTAGAAACGCTAAAAGATAAAATTATAAATTATGCAGCACTCGAGATTACGCTTAAAAGCGGTGGAGATGTAGCTGCATTAGTACCATTACAACAAATTATGGCGGAAAGAAAAGATACGTCAGGATTATTTTATTATATTCAAGATGTCATTCAGACTGCGGAACACTATAAAACTGTTTTTGGTGGTGGTTTGACGACAAGAAGTGGGGATCAGATTTACAGATTAAATGTTACTAATCATCTGCGCAAAGCCCTTATTGATCCTGAATTTATTTCTGACATTTATTTAAACGCTTTTAATGAGTCTGAGGAGATTAAAAGATCCATTCTATATGGCGCCGAGCATCCAGAAAAAAAGATGCGCTTGAAAATAAGTTACACCAAAAAATAAACCCCAAAATTATGTGCGGAATAGTTGCTTACTTAGGACCACGAGAAGCACATCCCATAATCCTTGAAGGTCTTAAAAGGCTTGAGTATAGAGGTTATGATAGTGCAGGGCTGGCAGTGATGGAAGATGCTATTAAAATAATTAAAAGAAAAGGCAAGGTAAATAATCTGGAGGAGGAAGTGAGTCGATCGGGGCTGACAGGACATTGTGGGATCGGCCATACCAGATGGGCTACCCATGGTAAACCTGATGACATCAATGCGCACCCTCATAGCTCAGGGAACGGAAGACTAGCATTAATTCATAATGGAATTATAGAAAATTATGCTACGATTAAAAAGGCATTGCAGGATATAGGGCATGTTTTTGTAAGTGAAACAGATACAGAAGTTCTTGTGCATTTAATTGAAGAATATCAAATTAGAGAAGGGCTAAATCTGGAAAGTGCTGTCAGAAAAGCACTTACCAAAGCCGTAGGTGCATATGCTATTGTAGTAATGGATTCCAATGAGCCCGGAGTTCTCGTAGGTGCAAGAAAATCCAGTCCATTGGTTTTTGGCATAGGCAATAATGAATATTTTCTGGCCTCAGATGCTACACCTATAATCAAATACACCAACAAAGTGGTGTATCTAAATGATGAAGAGGTCATAAAAATAGAAAATAACGGTAAATACACGATTACCAACCTTAGTAATGAGATAAGAATTCCAGACGTCCAGGAGCTTGATTTAAAACTTGAGGAACTTGAGAAAGAGGGTTTCCCTCATTTTATGCTTAAAGAAATTTACCAGCAACCCACCACTATAAAAGAAAGTATGAGGGGACGAGTCAATGCACAGGAAGGCTGGGTGTTGGTTGGGGGCATGCAGCAGTATATGAACAGAATAATGAATGCAAAACGAATTATTTTTGCTGCATGTGGTACTTCATGGCATTCTGCCTTAGTTGCTGAATATCTTTTTGAAGAATTTGCCAGAATACCTGTGGAAGTGGAATATGCTTCTGAATTGAGGTACAGAAATCCAATTATTTATCAAGATGATGTTGTTATCGCACTTTCACAATCTGGTGAAACAGCAGATACGCTTGCTGCACTAGAGCTTGCCAAGGAAAAGGGAGCTTTAATATATGGTATTGTCAATGTTGTTGGTTCTTCTATAGCTAGAATAACACATTGCGGATCCTATATACATGCAGGACCGGAGATTGGGGTTGCTTCCACAAAAGCCTTTACAAGTCAAATTTCTGTTCTGGCTATGATGGCATTAAACCTTGGTTATAAAAGGGGTACTATTTCTGAAGATTATTTTAGGCAGTTACTTTTTGCCTTAGAGGCTATCCCTGATAAAGTCAGGAAAGTCCTAGCACAAAATGATAAAATAAAGTATATCGCTGCCGAAATAAAAGATGTTTCCAATGCCTTGTACCTTGGACGTGGATATAATTTTCCGGTGGCACTTGAAGGGGCATTGAAGCTTAAGGAGATTTCCTATATACACGCTGAAGGATATCCCGCTGCAGAAATGAAACATGGTCCCATAGCCCTCATAGATGAAAATATGCCTGTAATAGTAATTGCTACCAATCAATCAGCTTATGAGAAAGTTATTAGTAACATTCAGGAAGTAAAAGCTAGAAAAGCGAAGGTTATTTCAATAGTTACGGAAGGTGAAGAAAGGATAACAGCCATTTCAGATTATACAATTGAAATTCCAGAAACTGAAGAGCCCTTCACGCCTTTGCTATCTGTCATACCATTACAATTACTGGCATATCATGTAGCTGTTTTACGAGGTTGTGATGTTGATCAACCACGGAATCTAGCCAAATCGGTTACAGTAGAATAAAGATCACCTTAAAGATTAATAATTATGTCAAAGACAATGCTTGCATTAGAATACAATAGTACCAGAGAGGACCTTGTATTTCCCGAATATGGTAGATTCATCCAAAAGCTGGTGCATCACTGTAAAACTATTGAAGACAAAACCGAGAGACAGAATATTGCAGAAACTATTATTGAGATGATGCAGCAAATGAATCCCCCTTCAAAGCATGTTACTGATTATAAAATCAGGTTATGGAGACATTTCTTCAAGATGGCTGATTTCGATATTGATGTCGATGTTCCGGGTGGAGAAAAACCTACAGAAGAAAGCACATTGCTTGTACCGGAAAAAGTTCCATATTTACAGCATGATTTCAATTGGAGACATTATGGATATATGACTAGAGTAATGATCAATAAAGCCGTTAATATGGAAGAAGGTCCAATTAAAAAAGGCTATATTGAAGGCATTCTTTCTTATATGAAACTGGCGTACAGGACTTGGAATAAAGAACATTTTGTAAATGATGAGATTATTAAATCTGATCTTGGAGTTTTATCAGAACACAAAATTGCAGTAGATGAAGAACAAACCATCGAAAATCTTGTAAAATATACTTCCGGTCATTCCAATGGTTATGGCACTAATTATAAAAATAGGGGAAATAATCAAAACAGAAATAAAAATAACAGGCAAAGGCCTGGTCAGCAGCAAGGCAACAGGCAGGGATTTAATAAATCTACCCAAAATCAGCCGCAAAGCGCTAAAAAGAAAAAAATGTAAAATTTAATCCCATCAAAGAAATCTAATCATAATTTAGGCATGTTAAATTGAATATTTCTACTGTATTAGGATCTAAGCAAATATGAATAAATTGAAAATATTTGTGCTGGATAAGAAATAAATCAATATGAATGTATGCAGTATAAATGAATTTAAATTAATAAATAGTCCTGAAAAAAAGAATTAACTAAATAATATACAAATGAAGTATATACTTATGGGTTTGGGCTTGTACTTTTTGTATAAAACCTTTTTTCAAAAGAACGAGCATACAACTTTCCAAAATCAACAAAATTATAACAGACAAAACTCAGGGAATGAGCATAAAAGTGCTATGGATGGAGAATATGTAGACTATGAAGATCTTTCCAGCAAATAGCGATTCATGGCTCTCCGAGCTACAAGGACTTGGGCAGAGACATAAGCCTCTATTCTCCATACTTTTTGAAAATCAGGATTTTCTGGTCATTCAAAAAAATAGTGGATTAGCAGTACAGACTACTGATCAAATACAGCGTGATCTGGAAACCTTGCTAAAGGAACAGTTTGGGAATAATATTTTTGTTTTAAACCGAATAGATCAGCCCGTTACTGGGTTAGTCATTTTTGCGAGGAATAAGTCTTTTGCTGACCTGTTTTCCCAATTAATTAAAGAGCGTAAAATAAAAAAAGAATATCTGGCCATTGTCAGTGGACAGCAGAAACTACATGAAAGAACTTTAGCCAAGCATTTTATAAAGAAACTACATAACAGGTCAATGACTTCTGACGAACCTATGGATTCTCAATACAAGGAGGCGGTTTTATATTATACACCATTGCAGCATTTCGATCATTATAGCTTGTTGCACATAGAGCTTGTAACGGGTAGATTTCACCAGATAAGAGCGCAGATGGCAACACTAGGAATGCCTGTAAAAGGAGATTTGAAATATGGTTCTAAGAGACCCAATATTGATAGAAGTATCTGTTTACTTTCTTATAAACTTGAATTTACGCATCCGATAACAAACGAAGTATTTTCTTTTACTTCTGAAATACCGGATAATGATGTATTATGGCAATTGATTGATCCGGATATTCTTTCTCTTAATTAACATTCTAGAAAGATTGGACAATGATCAGACCCCATAATTTGATCAAGAATACCAGAATCACTTATTTTTTGCCTTTCATCTACTAAAAAATAATCAAGCCGCCATCCCAGATTTTTTGATCTTGCACCAAATCGCGCACTCCAAAACGAGTATTTTACGGTCGATGGATAAAGATATCTGAAAGCATCATAAAAGCCTTTGCTTAATAAGAGCGACATCCCATCAATTTCTGTTTGGGTATATCCTGATGTTTTGTTATAGTTTTCTTTAGGACGAGCAATGTCAATGGCTTGGTGTGCTACATTAAAATCTCCTGTTACAATAACATTTTTCTTTTCTCTTAACTGGTAAATATATGATGCAAATTCATTATCCCAAATTTCTCGGTATGGTAATCTTTTAAGGCCATCTCCACTATTTGGAACGTAGACATTAACCATATAAAAATCATTAAATTCAGCAGTAATTAAACGTCCTTCTCCATCATGATCTATTTGTCCAAGTCCCATATTCACGCTTATTGGTTTCTCACGGGAAATAATACAAACTCCTGAATAACCTTTCTTCTCGGCCGAATTACAGTTAATATGCCAATCCTTTAATGGGGAAAGTGCCTCAAAAACCTGATCATCCTGAGCTTTGGTTTCCTGTAGGCATACTATATCTGCATCAAACTTTATAAAATCATCAAAAAAATTCTTTTGTGCTACGGCTCTGATACCATTAACGTTCCAGGAAATAATTTTCATTTTTCTTTTTTATAATTTTATGAATGGCTTTTCACGGTTTAAAATTAATTTATCATTAAAACCTCTTCTAAAGATATCATATAAAATACACGAACATCCCGCTTTGTTCAATTACCGAATCTAAATT
>JAUMBJ010000037.1:0-1939 GCA_032115755.1 Saprospiraceae bacterium | reverse complement strand
TCCTCTCTTCAATTAATCGACTCTTGCACGATAAGTGGATACAGGATTTCGTCCGGCTGGGCTAATGTACAACCAGTATATTTTCAAATTCGATTTTCCAAACCATTCAGGGAATATGGCATGGCGTTGCATGATGTTTTCAGGCCGGGGGCCAATATGATGCGGGGACGACATGTAAAAGGTGTTTTTACATTTTCTATGGAGGAAGGAGAAAAGCTTGAAATAATAGTACAGATTTCAGATGGTCCGTTTAAGGATAAACCTTTTATAATGGCTTCATTTGACGAGTTAAAAAATAAAGCGAAAGCGCTGTGGCGGTTTGAAATGGATAAGATCGATATTGAGGCCAGCGATACCGTGAAACAAATATTTTACACAGCGCTATATCACAGTGCTATGGCGCCCAACAAGCTTAATAGCAAAAATATAGAGGATAATGCACCACAAGACAACTATGCAGACGAATATGGTACGCTGTCACAATGGGACACTTACAGAGCTGCTTTTGCGCTGAATACATTGATAAGGCCTGAGGTTGTCAATGGTATGATGGGCACCATGTTACGGACAACACTAAAAAACGGATACTTGCCTGTATGGAAGCTTTGGCACGATGAAGTCCATTGCATGATAGGAACACCTTCCGTTCCTATAATTGTGGAGGCTGCTGTAAAGGGTTATGGTTTGGACCGTTTGACGGAAATAAAGGATGCCATTGTGATGACGATGACAAACGATAATCCGGTTGCTCCTTGGAGTTTGTTGGACAGATATGGATATATACCTGTTAATTCTGGAGAAATGTTTACTGTTTCCAAGACATTGGAAATGGCATATGCCAGCGCATGTGGTCGGGATTTTATGTTGAAGTATTTTCCTGAAGAGCAGAAAATTATCCAAAATCTGGATAATCGGGCGAAATATTACAAAAATGTATTTGATGCTTCCATTGGTTTTTTTCGGGGCAAAGACGATGATGGAAACTGGGTTTCTCCATTTGATCCTACTGTTACTGCAGAAGCATCCTTTGTAGAAGCTACCCCGTGGCAGTACCTTTTTCATGCACATCATGATGTCAATGGTATGGTAGAACTTCAAGGTGGGCGGGTAGGATTTATTCGTAAACTGGATAGTTTATTTTTGGCTGGCCAAGGTAAAATAGATAAGCACATACTCGATATTACCGGACTTATGGGACAATATGCACACGGAAATGAACCCTGTCATCATGTAGCTTATCTGTATAATGCCGTTGGACAACCATGGAAAACACAGGAAAGAGTCTATGATATCCTTACGACCATGTATTCGACCCAAACGGATGGCTTATGTGGTAATGAAGATTGCGGACAGATGTCCGCATGGTACATTTTCTCTTCGCTGGGATTTTATCCTTTACATCCTTCCAGTGGGAGATATGCGCTAGGAATTCCAATAGTCAAAAAAGCAGTGCTGGAATTGGGAAATGGTAAAAAATTGAAGGTAATAACTAAGAGGGTAGAAACTACAGAAAACAATAAAAATTTCTCCTGGCGATATATAAGGGAAGTCAGTTGGAATGGCAAAAAACTGGAAATTCCTGAAATTTCACACACCCAAATTATGGAAGGTGGTACGCTTGAATTTATACTTTCCCAGACTCCTGTGTATGGGGCATTCAGGAATTGAAGAAAACATGATTTGAATTTTTGAGGGGACCCCTGTCATGATATTATATTTTAATAATATATGTAAAAACCTATAAAATATAAATTAATAAATTAAAAATATTATTAATATCTAATCTCGTGAATTAAAATATTTTATATTAAAAAATACTATCATATAAAATAATTTTTCATAAAAGCCGGAATAGCAAAATATTATTAGTCAGAGGCAGCATAATACGTTATGTGGTCGTTTTCTAATAGTTGATCGCAAAATAATATAAATAAAAAAG
>JAUMBJ010000036.1:1932-2449 GCA_032115755.1 Saprospiraceae bacterium | reverse complement strand
CTTTGGTTGAAAGCTTGCTCGATATAAACCCACGGGCTTCCATAGTGCTTCCTACGACAACGGCCCCTGCTCCGTCAGCAAAAAGTGTTGCCGTTTTTTTGTCCATCTTATTCAAATATTTGCTCATCGTATAAGCCCCAACAACCAGTATGTATTTATATTGAGTGTCCGACTGAATATATTTCACCGCAATATCAAGAGCGGTTACAAACCCTGCACAAGCAGAATTAACATCGAATGTTCCTGCATTAATAAGTCCTAACCTATCTTGTATAACCGATGCTGTTGAAGGGGATATATATTCAGGTGTATCCGTAGCAATAATTAACAGGTTAATATCCTCGGGTGTTATGTTTGCATTTTCCATAGCCTTAACACAGGCCTTTTCAACTAAGTCAGCTGTACTCTCCTTTTCTGAACACCATCTTCTTTCATATATCTGTACATTTTCCCTAAGCCAGGTATCGACATCTTCCTCTAATAAATCATTAAAAAAAATATTCGACACAATATTATC
>JAUMBJ010000036.1:0-1922 GCA_032115755.1 Saprospiraceae bacterium | reverse complement strand
ACATAAGCGCCTGAAGAGAGAATTATTGCGTTCCTTTTCTCCAGTTTTTCGTTCTTAGGTGAATCATTCATTGATTTCGGTAAGTTTTTTAGGTTGTTCATAAATTTTATATAATACGCCACCTACAAATAATGCAGACAAAATAGCAATGGTAGCCGCGACAGCAGGATTTCTAATTTCTCCTGACGTGTATGGTGTTAAGGAGCCATAATAAACAGAAAAATGTACTACAAAGGCTGTAAAAGCTGCACCAATAGCAGCTTGCTTAGGGGTGTTCTTAAAGAAAATACCAAATAAGACGGGTACAAATGCCGCTGAGAAATAGGCATAAACCCCATTTTGAGCAAGAATGCCAACGCTTAAATTAGGATATTTTAATTGTTGATAACTTAATAAAATCGATACGATAGCCAATATGACAATAACCCATTTGTTAATATGTGTTATTTTTTCCGTTTCATTTTTCCATCCTAACATGGGGGCCATTATATCATTTGAAATGGTAATGGAAAGAGACTGAACAATGCCTTCCAAGGTGGACAATCCCGCTGAAATCAATCCCATAACGACGATGATGCCCACGCCAATAGAAAAATTCCTCACAACGTAAGCTGATAATATACCATCCATTTTAATTGGCAATCCGTCGTTCATCAAATCAGGAAACATCAATCGTGCGTAAAACCCGACAAAAAGTACCGCAAAAAAAAGAGTCTCCACAATGATGGCTACCGCAAGATATTTGTTGACATCCTTGTCAGATTTAAGCATTAGGGACTTGGTAATGATGTGGGGCTGACATACAATGGCAATGCCAACTATAAAATTGCAGAATATAACTTCAAACCAATCTCTGAAAAGGGGACTGCTCTCATTGAATATACTTGTCATATCTGGATTAATCCTTTCTATCTTTGTCCAGAAACCAGACACTCCCTGACTGAAATGATCGTAACCGGAAGTAAGTAGTATGATAGCTACTATACCCATGAGGATGGCTTGTATGGCGTTAGTATAAACCATTGAATTGGCACCTCCAAACATAGTATAACCAAATACAAAAACGACTAGTATAACCAATACAAGAAGCTCATCAGCTCCTAATGCACTTGCAATGACCTTTGTTAATCCTACACATATCAATACGATAAAAGTGATTAATAATAGGGAAATGACGGCCATGAAATATGAAAAAAACGGACTTTCATACCGGCTACCAGCCCATTGCGCCATTGTGAGTGCCTTTACACTCGTACCATATTTTCTAAAACTTTTACTAAGTACAATGAGTGATATAAACAGGCCAATAGGTAAAACAACAGACATTGCAAAAAAGGCGCTCCATCCATAAAGCGCGACAAATCCAGGATTAATGATAAAGGTGGCTGCACTGGTAATTCCCGCTGCCAGAGACAAGCCGACAACCACCGGAGAAAAACCAGCTCCCAATGCAAAATCTTTTATATCCTTTGTCTTTGAAGATCCCCGATATACGAGGTACACCGTTAGACAGGCATATAAAATGAGAATTAACATGGTGGCTTGTGCAAAACTCATACTGGTTTCCGATTAAGTTTTAAAATATGGTTAGCTAATATCTACATTAAATTATTAGCCATAATAACCTTTTGAGTTAAAATAAGATATGACATTTTTAATATTAATTATATAATTTACTGATTTACAAAATTTTATTATTATAGTAATCCATTTGAATATATACCTTTACCTGTTCAAAGATGGTTAGACATATTAAATAGAAGAGTCACTGATAATAATATGGTTTATAATGATAAGCAAAATATACATAATCATCATATCCAAAATAGTTTCCGTTTATCATTAAGTAATATATTAAAAGATAAAGACATTTTAGAATTAGATTTTATTAAACAACATATTATTGATAATGACATATTAAC
>JAUMBJ010000035.1:0-10002 GCA_032115755.1 Saprospiraceae bacterium | reverse complement strand
TTCTTCAGATATGGCTTCCTATGTTGACTATACTGTTGGATGATTTATAACCTCTTAAATAAAGGTATCCAGTTAGTGGTGGGTTCTCAATTTATTCGTCACACCCTTTAGTGAAGTGGCAAAATGCAATCCTACATAAAATATTCTGGAACCCATTTCATGGTGAATGTCAGAATCCCATAGTGTTCGGCGCGAGTTGAATTACACCTTATATATACGTAGAAGCTAAAAGATCTACCCAAAAAGTATACAATTATCCCGAATCTGTATACGAAGACTTGCTGATTAAGAAAGAGCTTTGTATCCTTAAAAATTCAATACATGTGGTGAACATAAATCCATTTGAGTCAGGTCACCAAAATGGATTTCATAGCTATTACATGTAGCATTCATAACCCATCACGCAAAGCGTGAAATAAAAAGCATAAACACATGGCACAAACCATTTTAATTACGGGATCAAGCAGTGGAATTGGTAAAGAAACCGCCAAATTATTTCAATCAAAGGGTTGGAACGTAGTCGCAACTATGAGAAATCCGGAAAAAGAAAAAGAATTAATTCAATTAAAGAATGTATTGGTTACTGCCTTGGACGTATTGGACTTGGATTCCATAGAAAAAGCCATACAACAAGGTATTCAAAAATTTGGCAAGATTGACGTATTGATCAATAATGCTGGATATGGAGCTTATGGTCCATTAGAGTCATTTACACGAGAAGGCATCTTGCGGCAATTTAATACCAACGTTATTGGCTTATTAGATGTTACAAGGGCCATATTACCTCATTTCCGCAAAAATAAAGGCGGAATAATCATTAATATTTCATCTATGGGAGGCAAAATTACTTTCCCATTAGGCTCATTGTATCACGGCACCAAGTTTGCGGTTGAAGGTATTTCAGAATCATTGAGATATGAAGTTGAACAATTTGGTGGTATGATAAAAATAGTAGAACCTGGCGTTATAGCTACGGACTTTGGTGGGCGATCATTTGATTTTCAATACGATGAGCGTATGGTCGAATATAAGCACATCGTTACAAAAATAACCAATGCCTTCCCCACCATGGTCAAAAATGCCTCACCTGCCAGTGTTGCTACAAATGTAATCTATGAGGCAGCAACGGATGGTAAAAACAAACTTCGATATATTGCGGGTAAAGATGCTAAGCTCTATCAATTCCTGAATAAATGGTTAGGCAATAAGTTTATGGTAAGTATGAATAAAAAGTTTTTCAAGTTATAAACGATGCATCCAGTTGAAAAATATTTTTCAGGTGAAAAGGCGGAAAGCTACTTATTCCTTGCTTTAGGGATTGTGGGATTAGCTTTAAGCATATACTTAATTATAGGATATACCTCCTCTTTCTATAAAGGGATTACTGCCCCATTTGTGCTGGTTTCTATCCTTGAAATCATAGTTGGAACAACCATTATTAGTCGCAGTCCA
This sequence comes from Saprospiraceae bacterium, assembly GCA_032115755.1. Classification (GTDB taxonomy): domain Bacteria; phylum Bacteroidota; class Bacteroidia; order Chitinophagales; family Saprospiraceae; genus OLB9. The sequence goes on along the minus strand of JAUMBJ010000035.1, from coordinate 8,550 downwards.
AAGGATATCATACAGGTAGAGAATTACATCCAACAAGATAGAACAAAAATAAAGACGGAAGAAATTCCGAGAATGGAACGGGTGATGCGCAACTTTGTTATATTTCGCTATACAGAGTTAGTTTTGATTTTGTTGGGCATCATATTATATTTTGTACATACCGATATTTCTTTTTGGAAAGGACTGGGCCTTGGATTAATTATACAGGTAAGTATTGTATTATCGCTTGATTATTTTGCAGAAAAACGCGGGTTTATTTATCTAGAATACTTATATTCAATCCATTATGAGTGACATATTACACCTAAAAACAATATCCGATTTATACAGGTTTTTAAATTTAGGCTATGCAGATCACCCGCTAGTCGGAGTTGTAGATTTTAGTAAAGTAATTGACCATACTAGGGAAGAAATCAGCATAAAAACAGATTTCTATTCGATCATGTTCAAAAATTATTGCCGTAATCATATGCAATATGGCAGAAAAACCCTCGACTTTCAAGATGGAAGTTTAGTTTGCATCGCTCCCAATCATGTAATCACCATTGACAATGATATTGACGTAAAAGATGATATGATGGGATGGGGATTATTTTTTCATCCTGATCTGATCAGAGGGACAAATTTGGGCATGAGCATGAAGGATTATTCTTTTTTTTCGTATGAAATTTCGGAAGCATTACACCTTTCAGATAAAGAAAAACTCCTGCTCTATGATGGTATTCTGAAGATACAGGCTGAGTTGACACAAAATATGGATAGTTATAGCCAACAATTAATTGTTTCAAATATAGAGCTGCTTTTGAAATATTGTTCCAGATATTATGGCCGACAATTTATAACCCGAAAAAGCGTTAATCTTGATGTGGTTTCGAAAGTCGAAAACATCCTCAAAAATTACTTTGATCAAAAAAACAATACACACGAAGGTGTACCTTCTGTAAAAGATCTTGCCTCAAAAGTACATTTGTCCCCAAGCTACTTAAGTGATTTACTGAAACGGGAAACAGGCTTAAATGCCCAGGATCACATCCATTATTTTATCATTGAACAGGCAAAAAATATACTTTTGCAGACAAATCAATCCGTCAGTGAAATTGCTTATTCTTTAGGATTTGAGTACCCTCAATATTTCAGCAGATTATTCAAACAAAAGACGGGAAAAACTCCAATGGAGTATAGAAATTTGAATTAACACATTTATCAAACTTCTATTATACTTCTGTAATAATCGGAGTTATCCATACTGTGTGGAATATAGTAGTTTTTTTTTATACTTTTGAGCTGACTTTAATTTGTCGAAGTATCGCAAATAATTTGGATATGTCCAATTAGCCAATCATGACGGGAAATCATCTTGGTATCAGCTTTCTTCATTATGCATCACAATATAACGTACGAATTTACGGCCACGATATGGCAATATCCATCAACCAATGGATGGGTTTTTGTATCCCTTCCTCAAACTATGGCAGCAGAAATCAGAACGCAAATACGATGGCAGGAAGAAGGTTGGGGACGTATGAAAGCTAAGGCTAAAGTGGGGGAAAGTATCTGGGATACCTCGATTTGGTATGATACTACCCATAAAACATATTTACTACCTCTAAAGGCTGCTATCAGAAAAAAGGAAGACCTAGTATTAGGGCAAACGATCCAAATTTCCTTATGGGTATGACCAATCATGCCCGGTATCGTAGTGGAAATCATCATACATATAATCTGCAAAATGGCCTAAAAAGTTAGATATTGCATAGATTAGACCACAGCAATTTTCTACCTTTACTATACGGCAATGACTACATATGACCGCAGGAAATGAACAAAATCAATTAAATTAGGATACACGTGGAAAAAAGACCGAAAATAAAACTAAAGCTTTCACCTACAGATAAAATTGCAGAATACATGGGATGGATTATGCTCAGCGCAGTCTGGATATTAACTCTAGCATATTATAAAAGCCTACCGGACATCATTCCTGTACATTATAATGCAGCCGGAGAGGCGGACAGGCATGGAGAAAAATGGATGATATTTACACTTCCCCTGATAGCGACCCTATTATACATCGGAATGACCCTATTAAACAAGCATCCACATATATTCAATTACCCCATTCCTATCACCAAAGAAAATGCGGAAAAGCAATACACTTTTGCTACCAGGATGACACGATACCTAAAGCTGGTTATCGTAGTTATTTTTGGACTTATTGCTTTTACCACCATACGGCATGCCTACGACCAAGAAGCAAAACCCGGTGTTTGGTTTTTACCTGTCCTATTAGGTATGTTGGCTACACCAATAATATACTGGTTGATACGCTCCCTCCAATCCAAATAAGAAAAAATATTCCTAAATCAGCATAGACTTCATATTTAATTATCTTCGACGCAGTTTTTCATTATTTTAAAGCATTAAAGTCTACGATTAAAAAAATTGCTATCTGGTTATAACATATTTACTATGTACCATTAAAACCTTGCTTATACATGTTGTGCAGCAATTAAATAAGAAATTCAGATCGTAAATTTCCACCTATGGCCTTTCCAAAAATACTTGATGACCCTTTTATGACTAAAATGAGTCCAATATTTGTCATCCTGCTGTTTGCGCATAATATATGTTACAGCCAACATCAGCCACAAACCGTTGGTTAAAACATACAGCTAATAGCTATCCCAATTGGAGATACCGTTACTAAACTGGGAAACTATATGGTGAATTTTTTAGGACAAAAATGACCAAATAAAATAGACTTTTGCATGCTAACCTAATATTAATATTAGAAAAGTAATATCTTTAATAAATTAATGATTAGCCATCTATTTGATAATTTAATATTTTCTACAACTTATGAATAATCTTATCCAAATTCCTCCAAATAAAATTAAAGCTATTGTCGTCATCTTAGTACTTTTACCAGGTTTTTTACTCGCGCAAATTGATATGCCTCCAGCAAGTCCTATCGCTAATTGGACACATCAATTAGGATTTTCGCAAATTGAGTTACATTATTCCAGACCACATAGAAGAGGAAGAAAAATATTTGGCAAGCTGGTACCCTATAATGTACTTTGGAGAACCGGAGCAGGCGAAAGTACTAGGATTACCTTCAGTGAAGATATCAAATTTGGTAGCAAATGGGTTAAAGCAGGAAAATATGCGCTATACTCTATCCCGGGACATGACGAATGGATTGTCATTTTGAATACGGATGCCACATTACACGGAGATATTGGATATGATGACAAAAAAGATGCATTGAGGATCAAGGTAGCCTCTCAGATAACAAAAGAAACCTATGAATCTTTCACCATAGAACTGGTTGATTTTACACCTGATTATAAAGCTTCGCTGGAATTGAAATGGGAAAATACCGCAATTAAAATACCTATATGCAGCAATGCCGATTCTTTAATAATGGACCAGATAAAAGAAAATCTTATTGACGCAACATCAACAAGTCCAGCCATATCGTATAGAGCTGCATTATATTACTTTACAAACAATAAAGATCTGAGTCAGGCACTGCAATGGTCACAGCTGGCAGCGAAAACAGATCAGGAAAATTTTAATTATATTGAATTGTATGCAAAATTACTTGAATCCCTAGAACGATATGCAGAAGCAATTACCGCTGGAGAAAGGGCCTTGGAAATAGCCCGAGCATCTAACAGCATAGAAGAAATCCCATTTCTTGAAGAAAAAATAAAAGAATGGAAGCATCTCGCTCATCTTAAGCATACGAAAGGTGGTCAATAAGGAATTAATCGCACTTCTCTTGTTTTACATAAAATACACATAACCATTATATTACAAAACCTCATCATAACTTATGCGTTCACCTCTTGCCATACCATATGCTACATATAGGGTAATCGCCATTATAATCTGCATTATACTTGCACGGTCGGCATCTGCGCAGCTAAAGTTGGGTGATACCATACCTCATATTATTTTACAAAATGATAAAAATCAACTCGTATCGATTCAATCCTTCAAAGGAAATATTTTGCTCATTGATTTCTGGGCCAGCTGGTGTGCGCCGTGTCGAAAAGCAAACCAAAAACTTCGCAGGCTTTATGATAAAAATAAGCATGATTCTTTCGAAATCATTGGAATTTCTTTTGATAAAGATTTAACAAAGTGGAGAAAAGCCATTGAAAAAGACCATTTACAATATACACAGTTATCAGAACCAACTGGTTTTGATGCCCGCATTTCTAGTATTTTTGGCGTAGAATCTTTACCTTCAAGTTTTTTGTTTAATCAAGATGGAAGGCTCGTTGCCATGAATCCTGACGAAGAGCAAATAAAAAAAATTATTACGCAATTTAAAAAACATCATCCATGAGTTTAAGAAATTATATCATAGTGATATTATACGTCTTTTCGGCTTTTTACGCACATGCTCAGGTAATAAAAGCTGATATTATCGCCACAGGCCTTACTTGTTCTATGTGCTCTAATGCTATAAACAAACAATTCAAATCCATTCCAGAGTTAGATAGTGTGATAGTAGACTTGAATAATAATTCTTTTATGGTGTATGTAAACCCTAAAAAGGTAGTTAGTCCAAGAATTTTGAAAGAGCGTGTTGAAAAAGCGGGATTTTTTGTAGGCTCAATGACCGTAACCATGCATTTTGACCAAGTGGACATATCCAGGGGTAAAAGAGTGGAAAAAGATGGAATATTTTTGATTATAGTGGAAGATGTACCAACTGTATTAGATGGAGAAGTATCACTCAAAATCTTGGACCAAGGCTACGTAACTCAAAAAGAATTTAAAAAATTTTCCAAGTCATTTTCAGGTATACCATCATATATTCAGGGAGACGAAAATGATTATCACGTCATCAAAAAAATGTGATGAAGACGATTATATTTATTTGTCTGCTTACTTACTGTAGTATGGCACATGCCCAGGAACTTTTTGTCGTGACAGACCCTGCAAGTAATGTGCCTGCAGGTTCTTTAAGTATAAGAATGAGCAACTCTCACTTCAAAGAAGCCTATCAAAAAGGATACAATTATCACCTTATGCCGGAGATCACATATGGTGTAAATAAAAATCTTATGGTAAGATTATCTGGATTTATAAGCAACCGTAGCAATAATTTGTATGGTGAAGGGGCCAATATATTTACAAAATACAGATTTTTCTCCACAGACGACTTTCATCGCCACTTTAGAATGGCATTATTTGGGCGATTTAGCTTAAACAGAGCAGACATACATCAGGAACAAATTGAAATCATGGGACATAATAGTGGATATGAGTCCGGCGTTGTCATCACTCAATTGCTACATAAATTGGCTCTGAGTACTTCTGTAAGTCTGGAAAAGGCAATAGATAATAAACCGAATTATGAATTCCCCAATAATCAAGGAAATGTAGCCGCAAATTATACGCTATCTATAGGGAAATTAATCTACCCTAAAACATATAAGACATTTAAGGAAACCAACATCAATCTCATGCTTGAAATGGTTGGGCAGACAATCACTGAAAACGGAAAAACATCTTTGGATATAGTCCCTTCCATACAATTTATTTTTAATAGCCAGGCTAGAATAGATGTAGGCTACAGGAGGGAATTATACAGCAATATGATCCGCTCAGCACCAAATGGGTTGTACCTAAACTTTGAGTATACTTTTTTTAATGTGCTCCGATAAGGCAAGAGCCAAAATTAGAGGGTTGTACTGCAAAGTACTTTACATGTAAATACTAGCGTAATTTTATTTTAATTGTAAGTCTGGAAGGAGGATATAATTCTTTACCATGCCTTATGGAATCTTACTTCCAACGATCGCTGCGTTTCCGGATCCGAACTCCAGACAGCACAACCCTTCATACCCCGACTCATCAGTGTGCGATAAGTATTTTTTATGATGGCGTCTATGCGCGCGGCACCCCCAACCGGATCCTGACGAAGCAAGTATTTTTATGCTGGGGGTAAAATGCTTATATTAAATATCCTGTCTCACAGTATTTTCCCTAATCCATAAATGGGGTCCCATATAACATAAATGCACATATATTTACAAAAAAGCCCCTTTTTAATCAGGAGTGCAAAACCTTTGCATTCACAGCTTTATGTTCGCCTATCGAATTTGAAATAAGCAAATTCTCCCTATTTCCTAATTGTTTTTGGTCATTCTAAATATCGCTGTTATATGAATGTTACGGTGTCTGCTCATTTGCGGTATCAGGTAATTGATAAAAGACTTCGAAACCCGCAGTATGTCAACCACTGGCAGGATCTGTCGGAGGCCTGTGCGGAAGCGACTAAGGAATTTGGAGGCTTTTTTACAGCTCCATCTCGCAGAACCATAGCCTATGATATTCAGCGTATGCGATCCGGGGTGTTAGGATACCATGCCCCGATTGCTTTCAACAAAAGCAATGGATATTACTATGTAAACCCCAGATTTAGCATACACAATATTCCTTTATCATCCCATATTTTGCAGGAATGTCGTGAAGCGGTCTACATACTGCGGCATTTGACCCAAAATGAAAAACTAGCTTCGTTACATCACGCCATCGTAAGTCTGGAAGAAAAATTAAATTTGCAGATTGATGGTGCCCGAAAACCCATTATCTATTTTGAAAAAAGCTTAAACGCGCAAGGACAGCAGTGGCTCGATGAGGTATACGCCAGTATAAGACACCGCAGGGTCATGATGATAAACTATCGCCCTTTTGACAAGCCGCCGACCAACCATATCATGTCGCCATTCTTCATTAAGGAGTATAATAATCGTTGGTATGTCATTGGATACGAACATTCCATGAAAAAAGTGATCAACATATCCTTAGATCGATTTGAAAATCTTAAGCCTTCACTGCAACCTTATGTAGATCATGCTGGAGTAGATCATGACCAAATGTATCGACATATATATGGCATAACTATTTTGGAAGAAGCACTGCCTATTATTATTCGATTGAGAGCCATACCCTTGCTGGCCAGATACCTGCATACCAATCCAATACACGAATCTCAACAAGTGGTATGTGAAACGGATGAATACACCGAGTTCACCTTATTCGTTATTCAAAACTATGAAATTAGACACAAACTACTATCTTACGGCGCTGACATTGAAGTGATTGAACCTGCATCTTTTCGCGAAGACATGGCTACCCAAGCTAAAAAAACTATGGCATTGTATACACAACGCCATAGTGAATAAAAAAACCTTAATAAAAAAACAATTCTTTCCATTAAACACAGACCAGAAAAAATTCAATGTTTTGCTGTGTTATGGGTTATACTGTAAATCAACTTCATTTTTTGACTTTTACTAACTAGCCATTTCTCCCCGCTTATGTGAAGTAAAATTTTTGCATATTTCCGTTTAAAACCTGGGCCAATACGATAATTTTGTTCAGCCATTTCAACTTCTGAATATTTGTAAATTATGTATACATATATATTTGATATTATATTATTTACGTATAACAAAACATACTCATATGGTATGAATACTGGCTACTAATGAGCAAAAAGAACTGCTTTTGGTATTTAAGTCAAAACCATTCTACGCCTATTAAACCAATACCGTATATTTTTCATATGTCAAAGGGTTAGTCGGCAAGCCTATTTTATCAAAGAATATCCAAAATACAAGCCGAATCCAAAATCATCTTCCGTGATGGTGATTCTAGGCACTATATTAAATGCATTACTTCCTGAGGCAAAGGATAAAATACAACTGACCACCCCTGAAATACCTTCAGAAGATTCTTCATATTCAAAAAATGGATCACTAACTTCAGCCTTACTGAAAGCATAACCCACATCTCCTGTTAGGATAACTTTTGACTTCCTGCCCTGGGAGGCATGCCACGCTGTAAGTAAAGATCCCCTGTATGAATTTTCAGTGATATCGACACCAAATGATTTTAAAGTCTCACTGCGAACAACAGATCGCGCATAGGATGCACCCATACCGACTGATACAGGAGACTCTTGATTGGCTCGAACGAAGTAGTAACTAATATGAGGTGCAATGCCGATCTGACTTAGATCATCCACATCATCTATAGTCACCCTAAATAGATCAAGTCCAATAGTCACTTTGTTGTTTGGCGAATAACTGCCAAAAACAAAAGCACCGCGCAATTCATCCAAAGCATCAAAACCAGCCCCGATATGGGTACTTTTCTGCCCTTCTTCAAGGATCAATGCCTGACTAAAGGAACGGGAAGTAACGAAAGGTATTAAAACACAAAATAAAAATGTCCTGATAAAAAATAAATGATTCATAGTTGCATTTGTTTTGATTAAAATGCCAATATCAATCCTCCAATGCAAAATATTTGCATTGTAAAATATTTTTTAAGCATCATTCTTTTGCAGGTTTTTTACAACTACTGTTGTTGGTCATATATCCTTGCAATAATGAGCCTCGTGTCTTCGGAAATGCTGGTTCCGTTTTTTCCTTAAATGGTAGTTTTTTTTTTGGTTTGGAATACTTACCTCTGAGCACAATTTATAAAGGATACAGAAATATCTGATAGTGCCAACAA
>JAUMBJ010000034.1:0-2616 GCA_032115755.1 Saprospiraceae bacterium | reverse complement strand
ATATGATCCTCTGCCAGACGAAATTAAAAAAAGAGTCGTTTGGAGGAATAAATACTGGCTGACTGATGAAGCTATCAGTACATATAAATTGTCGGCTGGAATTTTCGGTAATGAAATGCATTCTCCTATTATGTCTGTAGGAAATGGCATACCTGCAATTGTATGCCGATTTAAAGAACAGACAAGTAAAGGTATCATGTGGCGTGATATCGGATTGGGAGATTGGTTATTTGATCTGGATGTAGAAAAAGAGATAGAAGGGATTGTTCCTGCTGTTCTAGAAATGGCACAGAACCCACGAAAAGCCAAAGAAAAGGTTAATAAAGCAAAGCAGAACGTCGAAAACCATCAGGCTGAAACTATGAAAGTATTAATCAATTTATTGAATCAATAACTCTTTGTCATCATTAAATTAATTCAACACTAAACAGATTAACTATATCATAGCTTATCAAATCAGGTTTACTCTTTATAAACTATAACGTACCGTAATACACAAATACCTTCGCCAGATCCTGATTGTCCTTAAAGTTTATTTTTTCTTTTTTGATAAAAGCATCTATCTCACTTGATTTAGAACTTAGTATTTCCAAAAAATCATTCCTTGAGGGCTTAAATTTTATCATGACATTATCCTTAAAAACATAGTAAGCGAAATTGTCAACAAATTTCTTTTCAGTTATTGTTGAGTTATAGGGCTTTATCTGTATTAACGTTTTGTAGCTTTTGAAAAGTAGTTTAATTCCACCATCAAATAGAATCTGGTAATAGGATTTGGCATTGAACTTATCAATTTCAGGGAAGCCATTTCTATAAATGTCAATCCTGCCGTTTATGTTCAATGAAAATGCTGTTGCAGGTGAAACAAAAGATAGCATGGCACCATCTTTAGGATTTTTAAAAAATAGCTCATCACTATAGGTGTTATATTTCAAATCTACATCCTTATAAGAAATCTTCGCTCCTTGTTCAACAGAACCCTTTAACCAATCCTCAAACATAAAAACAGTCCCTGTTACATCAGAATATTTTGATTCAGTCAGGGGTTTTCCCTGTAGATCCGATAAATTTTGAATAAACTGAGCATTTAACTTAATTGTACATATGAGTACCAGAAGCAGGGTGATCGTAATTTTTTTCATGCCTTAATTATTTGATAGTTTAAGATAGCAATAATATTTTTTAGAAATGCTTTTGTTTTATGTGAATGATTTTTTAACACATGATAGGCCTTAATGCTAGAATTATTCATAACGCGCTGTTGTTAGTCCACATAGACATTGAATAAATCAATTCATGGCAGTTTTTACAAGAAATGTTTAAAATATGCAGCGCGTCAGGGAATATTATTTTCCGATTAATTTCCTTTATAATGTTTTTCCCTTAATTCATTTTCATTATCCATCGACGGACCTTGCATTACTTTTCTCCAATCAATCTTATAGTTATATTTCTCCATCGCCTTGTCCCAGTTAAAAATGACTTTGTCAGGAAATTCAAAACTATAAGTTTCTAAATTAGGCTCTTTGGTAAAGAAATCATCTAGTAAACTTGCTGTGATGTCATATTGATTAACATAAGGCACTCCTAAAACATTATAAATGACCTTTAAGATGGATCCGAAATTTGCATGGGTTTTTGAAACATAATTTCGCTTTACATAGGGTCCGGCCATCATCAAAATACTTCTGTGAGCATCTATATGATCTACACCACCTTGCGGGTCATCTTCAGTTACGATTACCAGCATATCTTTCCAATAAGGGGTTTTACTTAAAAAGTTTAAGGTTCTGCCAAGTGCCAGATCATTATCAGCCATAAATGATTGCGGATAGGGATAACCATCTTCTGGTCTGATACCTGCTCCATGATCATTAGGTAACATCATTGTGATGAGCTGAGGTAAGGTATCTTTTCCATTCAGCCACATTTTAGTGAATTCTTCTTCGAATTGCTTAACCCTGAACTGATCAGGTATATTCGTATTATAACCTGCAAAATTATGCGAGGTTTTGCTCCATAATGCTTTTTGCATAGGAACCATTACAATATGTGCCGCACCTGTAAGTGTATCTGTGCTACTCTCGCGTACATGTGCAGTTTCATTCGCTTGTCCGAAGTTGTAATAGGATATATTATTGCGTTCTAATGCTTCCCATAAACCACCGATTTCTGCATAATCTTCAGGATCCATACTCCCGGTTGAGCCGGGGAATCTTCTGCCGGGTGCTGATGAAAATAGTTTTGCAGTCTTACTAACGCTCGAATTAGTTTCTACCCACTCATTCGGAATCACGCCCAACATCCAATGATGCCCATGGATGGAAGCATCACTGTCGCAATAAAAATTATCGCTAACTGCAAACTGACTGGCTATTTTAATGTGGTTGGGACTAATATTGACGCGTTTAGTATTTATGCTGTCAAGTTTAACGAGTACATTATTACCGTATCTGGCTAAACTGGTATCGCCTTTAACATTTTTAACCTGACTTAATACTTCGTCAAAAGTTCGATTTTCTTTTGTGATGTATACTATATGTTTAATTGGAGATACTGAGCTTCCAGGTTTTGTAGGTAAGGAACTGACATTGATGTCTTTGATCTTTGTATAGG
>JAUMBJ010000033.1:0-10207 GCA_032115755.1 Saprospiraceae bacterium | reverse complement strand
CCAATTGAAGTGCACCAATCCTCCATAGCCAATACATTTGTCATTCTCCAAATACGAAAATAAAATCTGTTCTGGTTTTTCTTCTTCGAATAATTTATCTATAACATTTTTAAAATAATTTTCTTGATCTTCCTCTGTCAACAGTCTTGTTTGACGTAAATGATATATTTGTTCATTGCGCCAATGCATAATCCGAAACCTATCCTCATAGCGAATTGGCAAAATGGAATAAATACCTATTGTAAAAGTCGGTTGATTAAGAATTTTGTAATATCGCATATTTTATTTCTGCCATTTTCCAGTCGTAAAGATTGTCAATATCCTGAGCTTCCATTGGATCAAGTACAATAACTGCGCTATTGTGTGACCAAACTGTGGGATTATTTAAAAATTCCTCCGTTGAAAACCAATACCATTGCCCTGCATCATGATAAGCCTGAGGAAGATCCTGACTTCGAATGTCCCTATTTTCCGGCCAGATCATGGAAACTTTGCCATCATCATTTATACTTAATGCCCTCCAAATAGAACTTTCAAATGGTATAACCGGAAAAACGGCGTGCCTGTTTTCGCCAATCATCTTATGATAACCTTCGAGCAGCCTTTCTGTTTTCACAAGAGGCGAGACAGGATACAGACAACAAACATAATCGAAAAACTTGTTTTGCTGACGATATGCTTCGAGCACTTCCAATATAACCTCTGAAGTTGTAGCATGATCGTCTGCACGCCTGTTACTTCTTAAAAAAGGTACTTCCGCACCAAATTCTATGGCTTTTTCCGCGATTTCTAAATCTTCTGTGGATACCATAATTTGTGAAAAAAGTCCGGATTGTTGTGCGGCCTGTACAGCATAGGCTATGACCGGTTTTCCGGCAAAATCTCGAATATTTTTACGTGGTATTCTTTTAGATCCTCCCCTTGCGGGTATAATGCATAAATTATTATTCACCATTTATAATTTATCAAAGTAAAATGAGCAAGCATGAGGTCACCCAAATGAAAATGATTTTTGAGAATACCATAAAACTAAAAAATCTGTCTTTGAAGTAATACAAAATAAAAACTTTTAAAATACTTGCCAAAGATACAACATACCTTTTACTGAATTTCATCATATACAAATAATACAGACTATGTATATCTTTTAAAGATGCTTATTTGACTTGAACATACTGACAAACTTAAATTTAATTAAATTGCCTTAGATATGTTATTTAATCAAGTGTAGTTAACTTTTTATCCAGCCATCATATGGCTAAAAAAAATTAAAGATAGATTGTTAATATAACAATATTCCTGTGTCTGTAAAATTCTTTTCAAATGAAAACTCTAATGCCTAAAATAGAAATACCTTTGTTAAAAATTTTAAGTTATGGAAAAGATACCTTACGGTAGACAGGATATTACGGAGGAAGATATTGATGCGGTGGTCCAAATATTAAAATCTGATTTTCTAACTCAGGGACCAACTGTAAAAGCTTTTGAAGAGAAATTTGCACAATATGTTGGGTCCGAATACGCTATTGCGGTATCCAATGGGACTGCAGCACTACACTTATGTGCTTTGGCGCTTGATATTAATGCGGGAGACAAAGTAATTACTACGCCAATTACATTTGCTGCTTCTGCAAACTGTGTAAGGTACTGTGGAGGAGAAGTAGTTTTTTCAGATATTGATCCCGAAGACTATACGCTTAATATTGAAGGTGTCAGAAAACTATTAGAAACTGCTCCAAAAGACACATATAAAGGGATTATTCCAGTAGATTTTGCCGGAAAAGCAGTCAAAATGGATGCTTTTAAGGCGCTTGCAGAGGAATTCGATCTTTGGATTATCGAAGATGCATGTCATGCTCCGGGAGGCTTTTTTACGGATGATTCTGGCAACATGCAAAACTGTGGAAATGGAAGCTTTGCTGAACTGGCAATTTTCTCCTTTCACCCTGTAAAACATATTACTTCAGGAGAGGGTGGGATGATTACTACAAATAATGAGGGTTTATACAAAAAGATTTTAAATCTTAGGACTCATGGAATTCAGCAGGATTTATCAAAAAGAATTTTTGATGATAGTTTGTGGTATTACGAAATGCAAGAACTTGGATTTAATTACCGCCTAACTGATTTTCAAGCTGCTCTTGGCATGAGTCAGCTAGATCGGGCAGCAGAGGGAATTAAAAGAAGGCATGAAATTGCACGGAAATACGTAGATGCATTTAAAGATGTCCCTGAGATAACAGATAAAAATGGTGTAGAGCCTTTCGGTAAGATTGATGAGGGTCACGCATATCATTTATATGTTATTGAAGTGGAGAAAAGAAAAGAATTGCACACTTATCTTAGAGAGAAAAATATTTGGGCTCAGATACATTATGTTCCTGTACATTTAATGCCATACTATCGCCAATTTGGTTGGAAGGAGGGTGATATGCCTTATGCTGAAAGTTACTATAAGCGTTGTATAAGCTTACCAATTTTTCCTACTTTGAAAGTAGAAGAGCAGGACTATGTCATATCGTGCATAAAAGAATTCTTCGGAAAGTAATTGATTTAAAGCGCTGAAAACACATGTTTGGTTATAAGGACTTTCAACGATTCTACTGTTTCCCAGGAAGTATTTTGGCCTGAATTATACGTAAAGCCTTCCGATACTTTCTCTGCATTGAAATGCTGAACAAATTCTTGTATTTTCCATTTTGGTGTAGTCGGCAGAATTACATAATATTTACCAAGATCATAGGTATAAAAACTATCTGAAGAAGTTATCATTTCTTCATGAATTTTTTCACCTGGTCTGATGCCTACAATTCTGTGCTCACATTCCGGACCTATGGCCTTTGCAACATCCATTATTCGGTAAGACGGAATCTTAGGAATGAAAATTTCCCCTCCCCAGGCAGAAAATAAAGCATGCATTACCATATCTACACCTTCCGGTAAAGAAATATTAAATCTTGTCATATTTGGATCCGTAATGGGCAATACACCTTCTTTTCTTTTTTTAATAAAAAAGGGAATTACTGAGCCGTTTGAACCCATTACATTTCCATAGCGAACCACCGAAAATCGGATTGGGTTTTTACCTGTTATATTATTGGCTGCTACAAAAAGTTTATCTGAGGTAAGCTTAGTCGCCCCATACAAATTTATTGGTGCACAAGCCTTATCGGTAGATAGGGCTACTACCCGTTCAACCTGAGTTTCCAAACAAGCATAAATCACATTTTCTGCTCCGCCCACATTAGTTTTAATACACTCTGAAGGATTGTATTCGGCAAGATGAACATGCTTCATCGCGGCTGCATGAATAACAAAGTCAATGCCTTGCATAGCTCTTTTGAGCCTATCCTTATCCCTGACGTCACCCAAAAAAAATCTGATCTGTGGGTATTTATCCCCAGGGTAATCCTGGGCCATTTGAAATTGCTTTTGTTCGTCTCGAGAATAGATTACTACACGTTTGACATCAGGATATTGGTCAAAAATTCGTTTAGTTAATGCCTGTCCAAGTGATCCTGTTCCTCCGGTAATAAGTACTGCTTTGTCCTTTAAGCTCATTAATCCTGATTTAATAACCATTTTATAAAAAACAAAATTCGTTTAAATATAGTTTTCTTCAAAACTTACTAACAAAATAATAGCTTTTGATTTTGCTATCTATTTTGAATAAATTTTTGAATTAAATAAAAAAGGAGCCATCAAGGCTCCTTTCAAATAATTATATTTTTAATTATACGTTCCTTCTGCCCTTTAGTTGAAGTCAGCATGTGTATCCCAGCCTCCAAGGTATATAAACATTCCAAAAGAAAAATTTAATGCTCCCCCAATTGGTGCATCTCCATAAGTTAACTTTGGATCAACAAATTCTCCATCAAAACGTATGTCCTGCTGAAAGTTAGTGACTGCCTCCAAATCAAAATTCAAAGACAGGTTTTGATTCACTGCAAAAACAACCGACGTACCAATATTGACCGGCAAAATCTGCTCCGCTTTTTTATATGCAAAGCCAGGATTACTATGTAATGTATAACCTATTCCGGTATAACCCAACATCGTTACTTTTTTATTAGAAGATAACAACAAGCCATTAGCTCTCCCCAGATTATAAACAAACTCCGCTCTGAAAGTATTCATTTGAGACGTTGTTTTGTCTTCGGCAGTAGTTCTATATCTATTAAAAACATATGACGTTCTCACGCCTATATCTCTGGTAAACATATATCTGTAGGCTAATTTTACATTATTAAGCCCAAAATTAGTTCCAAAATTATCTCCTTTAAAATAATTTAGTGGCTGACTATATCCAAAAGTAATCTCTGTTGAGCTTTTATCAAAAGAACCACCTCCTGTTTGGGCTTTTGCAGAGAGGCTTAAGATAATTAATAAAGAAATGTAAAATATTCTCATGTGTAAATTTTTGACAAATATAGATAAAATTGTTTGTTTCAATTAAAAGATTGATTATTAAATGATTACATTTTGGTTAAAACTTCAAATTCTTAAGAATTTAATTTCTTTTCGTTTTTGTCATCTTCGTAATATCCATAACCGTAGCCATAGCCATAACCATAGCCATAACCATAGCCGTAACCGTAGCCGTAACCGTAACCGTAACCTCGACGTTTTATATTTACAGCATTCATCACAATAAAAGGCCTGGGCAATTTTTTATTGTGATATATGTCCTCAATTATTCCCATTTGACCCCTATATGTATAGCGCTGTCGGACCACATACAATGAAGCGTCTGCCAAATCAGCAAGTTGCAATGCATCAGCCACCAGGCCTACAGGCGGTGCATCAAGGATTATAAAATCAAATTTTTCTTTTAACTCCTTCATTAATGTACGCAGTCTTTCTGACAATATTAATTCTCCTGGGTTTGGAGGCTTAGGTCCAGAAGAAATCACAAACATATTCTCATGTTGTGGTATGCGTTGAACAATATCCTCCAAAACTAGGCTTTCATTTACTATATAATTTGAAATTCCAATTTTAGAGCGCTCTTCCATTCCAATATAAATTTCTTGCTTTGGTTTTCTAAGGTCGAGTTCGAGAATAAGAACCTTTTTACCACTAATCGCTTGGGTCATTCCAAGGTTTAAAGCAATAAAAGACTTGCCTTCACCAGACGTAGATGACGTCATCAGAAGTGTTTGAATATGCTGTCCAGCAGCAATATAATTTAAATTGGCGCGTAATAGTCTGAACATTTCGGCAATTGCAGAACGTGAATGAGCTGTTACAACAAATGTCTCTTTCTTCGTGCTGTATGCCACTACTCCTGCTACAGGAGCCTTAGTTAAACTCGTGATATCTGATTCTGTTTCTACTTTATCATTGAATTGGTCAAGTATATATGCGATACCAAAAGGAATCAAAAGACCTAACCCTAAAGAAAGCAACCAAATTATATTTGTTTTAGGTTTCACCGGAACTTCTGAAACTCTAGCTGGTTCCAGAATCAGCGCCGTACCAGAGGCAATGGCAAGGGAAAGCGCACTTTCTTCACGTTTCTGCAATAAAAAAACATATAAGTTTTCTTTTATGGCCTTCTGTCTTTCAATTTGAATTAGTTCCCTTTCACGGGAAGGAAGACTTCGCAATCTGGTTTCGAGCTTTGATTTTTGCTGTGTTGATGCGTTTTGGGCTATTAACAGATCTTTTTTTATTGATTTTATATTTTCTATTATAGTGTTTCTTAAGTTTGCAAGTTGCCTATCCATCAATGACATATTGGGATGTCCTGCTCCAACAGTGGCTAAAAGTGTGGTCCTTTCTGCGAGTAATGTATTAAATCTTTCTAGAAGACTGGTAAGGGTTAAATTATTTAATGCAAGATTTGTTGGAACATATTCGAAGTTGTCTTTATTTGAAATTAAGAAATCTTCAATGGACGCTAAAATCTCCAATTGTACTGAAGTTTCTGTGCCCGTTTTTCTGAATTCTGAAATTTCTGAAAGAATAAGACTGCCTTCGGCGCTCATATCGACCATACTGAACCGACTCTTATAATTTTCTGCTTCACCTTCTACATCCGACAACTCCTTTGTTAATAAAGAAATTCGCTCATCAATAAATCTTAATGTATTTTCATAAACTTGATTTTTACCTGCAACTACTTGTCGATTATATGCATTAATAAGTTCGTTTATAAAATCTGCTGCTCTTTGTGGCACTCTATCTTCAATAGTCAATCTTAGTGCTGAAGTCTTTTTTCCCTCCTGCTCTACACGCAAGCTTTTACTCATAGAAATTGCTGTGTGTTCAGCTGTATTTAGGTTTATTTCAAAATTTCCTTCCTTTTCTTTTACTGTAATTTCTCCTGAAGAAATTATATTTAATATGCCTTGACTTACCTTTAAGTCCTTGCCAAATTCTCCAATATATTCCTGCTCTTCATGTATTAACTTGTATGTTCCGTTACCTAATAATTCAATCTGGGCATTTAACATTTTTTGCCCTTGCGATGGTACCCATTTAATCACTCTAATTGGAGTGTCTTTATACATTTCAGAGCTTCGTATCCTACCTTTTCCTATGTATCTGTATTCTAAATTTAGTTTTTCAACAACCTCCTTTATTAATACACTGGACTTAAAGACCAAAACTTCGTTGTCGATATTTTTTTTAGAAACACCAAGCCCAATTTCACTTAAAATCTGTTCTTCAGAGATTTGTCCAGACTCTTTGTCGTCTTTAATTAATACAACAGCGGCTGACTCATAAGTAGGCAGGGTATATCTTAAATATATCCACGCTGAAAACAAAGAGAGCGGAAGAAATATCGCTAATAAATACCAATACCTTAATAATCTAAAAAATAGTCTTCTGATATCCAATTCCTGGTCTTCCTGAAGATCTTGTGTTATATTTTGATTAAAATTTTGTTCCAACGATTATTATTTTGACAAACTTAAGATTAAAGTAAACAATGATATTACACCAACGATGGTTGAAATATATCTGGATGCCGGATCAGGAGCAGCTAATATCTTAGCTTTATGAGGCTCTACATAAACTATATCATTTGGTTGCAAATAAAAATAGGGTGACCTGAAAAGATCCCTAGATTTTAAATTAATCCTGCCATATGTCCTTATTCCATTCTTTTCTCGAATTACCAGAATATTCTCCCGGTTGGAAAATAACGTTAAATCTCTAGAAAGTCCTATTGCTTCTAGTATTGTCATTTTCTCTGATTGAATGATAAAAGAACCCGGAGCATTGACTTCTCCCAAAATGGTAATCCTGAAACTTAAAAAAACAACCTGGACGTTGACATTTGGAAGATACTCTGATGCTATCACTTTTTGTTCAACAATATTCTTTAATTCTTCCAATGTTTTTCCTTGTGCCCATATTTTTCCTATGACCGGCATATCAATATAACCGTCAGCATTAACCCGGTAACCTAAAGGTTCGGAAACGCTTCCTGACCCGGTTCCTATTCTTTGCATTTGAGCTAATGTTCTGGAATCGATAATATTAAATCTCTCTGCCTCAACTTGATTTGAACTATAAATATTAATTTGAATAATATCTCCTGGTTGTACCGTCCATTTGGCAAAATTTATAATGGAATCAATTTTTCCGTCCTTTAAATCCTGTCCATCTTGAAAGTTTACAATATCCTTGAATTGAATACATGAATTCATAGAAAGCAATATTATTGCGGAAAACATGATATATTTGAAATGCTTCATTTAAATTTTTTTATGACACTTTTGATGCAAAGATTTCTCTTTATAGTCAAACATTACATTGATACGGAATAATGCCTGAAAACATGCCGAAAGTAATTGTTTTTGATGGCCACTTAATCCTTGCTTTTTGCCAACAAGATTAAGTCTATTTCACAAATATAAATAAATAAACTTTTGTCTGTTTCCTTTTTTACCCTTGCGATTTCATTTATCAGATTGAAAACTGATTCATACATTTTTCCCAGTTTTTGCCTGCTTTGGGGGAAATCTGCAATTCCTTTAATGAAATCAGATCAGCAAGATGATGTGCATCTGTACCAATGTAATCCACCCAGTCATTTTCCAAAAATTGCTCTGCCGTTTTCGCCACTTCCCGGCCATACTTACCTGAAATGCTGGTCGCATTGATCTGGAGCTTAATGCCTCGATCTTTAAATGACTCCAATTTCTTTAATTTTTGATGATAATAGGTATATCTTTCCGGGTGGGCGAGCACCGGTGTATATCCTTTAATCTGCAACTGAAAGAAAATCTCTTCGATTCCAGGAGATTCCGCAAAATAGCTTTGTTCTACGAGTACCTCTTTTGATTTAAGCGTGAGTATATCCCCCTGGTCAATAAGCTTTTTAAAGTAATCATCCATAAAATACTCCGCAGCAAATTCAATAACCATGTTGTTGAACTCTTCTGTTACCAAATGGTCAATTTTATCAAAAGCTTCTTTAATACCAGTAGAAGTATTTGGATAATATCCTGAAAATATATGAGGCGTTGCGATTAGCTTTTTATACCCAAGGGTCTGATAATAACGAAACATCTCTCTGGTTTCTTCCAAGCCTTTGGCTCCGTCGTCAATGCCTGGTATCCAATGGGCATGCATATCCGTCATCAGATGGCTGCCAATGTCAAAAATTTTAACTTTTTTCTGAGAAAAAATAGAAAACATATAGTCTACCTACCCTTAAAATATAGTTTTATAATATGCTCCAGTTTTTTCAAGACCTTCGTGAATTTTAATCTGGGCGGTATATCCCAACAATTGCATTGCCTTTGTTATATCGGCTAGACTATGCGGAATATCACCTGCTCTTGGAGGGCCGTATATAGCCTCTGTTGATGATCCTGTGATATCACAAATAATTTTCCATAGCTCATTGAGCGAAGTTCTGGTTCCACATGCGACATTGTAAATTTGATTTAGGGCTTCTTGGTTTTTGGAAAACAAACCCTTTAAATTTGCCTCCACTGCGTTATCAACATATGTAAAGTCCCTTGTATTTGTTCCTTCTCCATTAATTACTGGTGGTAAATTGTGCCATGCCGCCTTAAAAAACAAAGGAATGACCGCTGCATATGGGCCTTCCGGATGCTGGCGTGGACCGAATACATTAAAGTAACGCAAGCCTATGTACTGGAGGCCATAGACTTTGCTGTATACTTCGGCGTAAATTTCATTGATGAGTTTTGTTGCCGCATACGGAGATAATGGCCGACCAATTTTGTCTTCTGTTTTTGGCAATTCTGTGCTATCCCCATACGTGGACGACGAAGCGGCAAAGACAATCCGGGTAATCCCATTTTGAACAGCCGCTTGCATTACATTTAGGGTGCCTGTTACATTTACTTCATGACTTTTCAGCGGATCTTTCAGGCTCCTTGGCACAGAGCCCAATGCCGCCTGATGTGATATTAAATGCATGTTTTTGCAAGCTTCCATGCATGTACTAAAATCTCTAATATCTCCTTGTAAAAACTCAAATTTAGGATGTTGGAGCAAATGTTCGATATTATGTAAAAACCCAGTTTCCAGATTATCAAGAACGCGAATTTTTGAAACCCTTTCATCCTTAATCAAAGCTTCTACAAGATTGCTTCCTATGAATCCGGCACCACCTGTAACCAATATATTCATTTGCTTATTTTCCATAAATGACATGATGAATTAACCGAAATTATAGTCTGGCATCCACCCATTCCTTTGGCAAAATAGCCTTAACATCGTAAATGACAGCATTTGATTTGCAAAGATCTCTAATGTCCTCCCCCTCAAATTGCTTGTGTGCAACTGCCAATATCACAGCATCGAACTTTTCCGCTGGTTTTTGTGATATCGATGATATTGCATATTCATGCCATACTTCTTGTGGATTCGCCCATGGATCATAGACTTCAACTTCGAGATGATACGTTTTTAATTCGTGATAGATGTCTATAGCGCGAGTATTTCTTATATCTGGACAATTCTCCTTAAACGTTATGCCCATCATCAATATACGACTTCCCTTAACTGGAATTTCTTTTTTAACCATCATTTTAATGACTTCTGTAGCAACATGTTGACCCATAGAATCATTTAACCTACGGCCCGCAAGTATTATTTCGGGGTGATAACCCACTTCTTGTGCCTTTTGTGCCAGATAATAAGGATCTACTCCTATACAGTGCCCCCCAACCAGCCCAGGTCTGAAAGGGAGAAAGTTCCATTTAGTTCCTGCCGC
>JAUMBJ010000032.1:8664-13380 GCA_032115755.1 Saprospiraceae bacterium | reverse complement strand
GGTCTTATAAAGGCTGCTTCGCGATTTGACGAAACTCGTGGGTTTAAATTTATTTCTTTTGCAGTATGGTGGATTAGGCAGTCTATATTGCAGGCATTAGCTGAACAATCCCGAATTGTTCGCCTTCCATTAAATAAAGTAGGATCGTTAAATAAAATCAACAGGGCATTTTCAGAACTTGAGCAAGAATTTGAGAGAGAACCTTCTCCTGAAGAACTTGCGGAACTATTGGAAATTCCAACAGAAGAGGTTGAAACTACACTTGGCGTAGCTTCAAGGCATGTATCCATGGATGCTCCTTTTATAGATGGTGAAGATAATTCTTTACTGGATGTTTTGGAAAATAATAGTACCCCTGATACCGATGCTGCTCTTGAATACCTTGATTCATTGCGTAAAGAAATTGAAAGATCGCTAAGTACATTAACAGATAGGCAGTGTGATGTCATAAAATTGTATTTTGGTATTGGGATAGAACATCCTATGTCACTGGAAGATATTGGAGATAAATTTGGACTTACCAGAGAACGCGTGCGTCAGATTAAAGATAAAGCGATTAATAAGCTTAGATCAGTATCCAGAAGCAAATTGCTTAAAAATTATTTAGGAACTTAAAATTTAAAGATATGAAGTATCTATTGACATCATTCATGTTGGTTTTTTTCGTAACATTTGGTATAAGCCAAAAAAAATCTATATCCTCAATTGCTGCTAAAGAAAAGCTGGCAATTGACGTGGAATTGGAAAAGGCACAACAATTAATATCCACAAATAAAGAACTTGTAATTTTGGATGTTAGGACCAAAGGTGAATTTCAGCAGGGCCATTTACCAAAAGCAATAAACATTGATTATAATTCAGCTGATTTTGCTTCTAAAATTGATGACCTTGATCGTAACAAACCCTATTTAGTTTATTGTCACGCGGGAGTGCGGAGTAAGGCTGCTTTTCAAATGATGCAGCAAAAAGGGTTTATCCAAATATATAATATGAAAGGAGGTTGGGCTGAGTGGTCAAAAAAAGCCCAAAAATCTAAATAAAATCGAGCGCTTAGTCTCTGTCTTCTGGGGAATTAAAGGAATAGTACATTAATATAATTCCAGTGATAACAATCACTAATTGCATGACTACGCCTAAGGTATTTCCAAATGTATAGATAAACGATAAGGGCTTCCAGTTTAGCCCAACAAGGGCCAATATAAAACTCAGAAAGCCTGAAAAGAATAACACAAATCCTAATATAGCTCCAAATAATCTATTGTTTGTGCGCATACCTTAATTTTTTTAGGAGAACCTTTTTACACCTGAGGTGTAAACAATTAATATATTTATAATTGAAGGTCGATATATACTGCGTTTCAGGTATTAAATGACCAATTACTAAGTTAGTTCTTTAACAAATATCAGTGTATATTTGTTTTTCAAATTATTTTTATGAATACATCTCCAGAAAAGGGTAAATCAGCAAAAAGTAGCTTTTCGAAATTTATGAAAAAAGTTTTGATCTGGTTTTTTCTACTTTTACTATGCTTTTCTTTAGGTTATTATTTTTACAGAAATTTCACCGTAAGCGAAGGGACAAGAATTGGATTACTTTACAAAATTTCAAAAAAAGGTATACTATTCAAGACCTATGAAGGACAAGTCCAATTAGCAGGTGCTACGGTAATGAGTAAGGAAAGTGCGTGGGAATTTTCAGTTGTTGATAAGAATACTTATCAGGCACTTCAACAACTGGAGGGAAAGACAGTAAGGCTTTATTATAAAGAGAAAGTTGATGCCTTTCCATGGCAGGGGGAAACTGATTATTTGGTATACAAAGCAGAGCGGTTAAGTAATGAGTAATATTATCAAGATGGCTTAAAAAAATGGAAAATACAAATCACTATAATGCTTCGTAAATATAATTTTTTAGCTTTTAGCAATTTTTATTTTCTAAGTTAGACTTTAATACTTGTTCCAATAATAAGCTTTAACTCTACTGTGGTTTTACAAGCGTAATATAGGTTGGAAAATGGTCGCTATATCCTGATTGATATTCATCAAAATTAAACGTTCTGAATGGATATCCCTTGTATTGTCCGGAAGTATTTCTCAAAAACTCTTCATTAAATATTTTCAACTTTAGAAAATAATAACCACTATTTTTTTTAGCTGCCAAGCCATAGGAAATAATAATTTGATCAAAAAGGCTCCATGTGTCTCTATATGCATTAGAACCTAACCCTTTTTTAAACGGATTGTAAAAAGGATTATAGAGGTCATTGCTTTTCAATTCGGCTTCACTTGGCTTGGCCATTAAATAGGAGGTTATACTCTCACTTACTGGGTCATCGTTTAAATCACCCATTATAATTAGTTTTGGATAGCGCTCTATCGTCAATAGGGAATCATAAAATGATCTGCATAACTTTGCGGCCATATTTCTAGCTGGTGCTGATATTTTCTCGCCTCCGCTGCGAGAAGGCCAGTGATTTACCAATATATGCATGGTGTCATAACCATCAAGAATTCCTTTAACGTATAAAATATCTCTGGTATATCGTCGATTGCCGTTTTCGTTTAGTGTAATTAATGGAATTGGTTTATGATAAAGCGGTTCAAAATGTGCCGGATTGTATAATAACCCAACATCTATTCCCCGCTGATCTGGCGAATCATAGTGTATAATCTGGTATCTTCGTTTACTAATAGAAGGTTGTTTTACAAGATCTTTTAGTACGCTTTTGTTTTCTATTTCACATACGCCTAAAATACTAAGCCCTGCAGATGTTTCCTCAAGTCCCATTTTTGAAATCACCTCCGCCATGTTAGTGAGCTTCTCCTTATATTTATCCTGTGTCCATTTTCTGGTTCCTTCAGGTAAAAACTCTTCATCATTTATTGAGGTATCATTTTCGGTATCAAAAAGGTTTTCAAGATTATAAAAACCACACGTAACCACTTTAATTTTTTGGCTGTTTCCTGACAAAAATGAAAATGACAGGAAAATCAGCGTAATGATTAACTTATACATTAACAACAAATTTTTGTAAAGATATCATTCTTAAGCCATTATTTGATGATGTTGTTTTATATAAGTTATAAAAATTAAAAGGGTACAATATTGTTTATTCCTTTATTTTGATAATTTTACATGCTTAAAATTTCAACCCTACTATTGACCAATAAGACAAATTCAAATGATCAGACTTTCCTTAATTTTTAGTGTGTTTTTTTTAGTATCAGCATGTTCTAATTTTTATGGACAGACTGTCAAAGGTCGGATAGTAGATAGTCAAACTGGGCTACCGGCAGGTTCAGTTTTACTTTCAATCTCTGAAGATATTCCTGAGGTTTTCTCAAATGGAGCAGGTAACTTTATTTTTCGATCAGCGCCTGTAGGTAAATATATGCTCAAAGCTATAACAGACGGAAAAGAAACTTTTATTCAAGAGATTGTGGTACCGGCTGAAGGTGTTGATTTAGGTGATATTATTGTTACTACCATAAAATCATTCTTAGGTGCTTATGAGATAAGTACTATTGATGTTACTGATTTGGCAGGTCTGGAGAGCGAAAATGATAATTTTTCCGGTCTGTTGTCAGCCAGTAGAGACGTATTGAGCAATTCAGCAGCTTTTAATCTTACAGCGGCTAGATTCAGATTAAGAGGTTATTTTAATGAAGATAATGAGGTGCTTATAAACGGTATGCCAATGAATGACCTTGATGATGGTAGAGTTTTGTGGACGGCATGGAGTGGGCTGAATGATGTTTTTCGCAATCAGTTTCAAATACTCAATCTATCAGCCAATGATTATACTTTTGGTGGAATAGGTGGAGCTACCTATATTGATTTGACTGCGTCAGGTCAGCGAAAGCAAAAAAAGGCAGTATATTCCCTTTCCAACAGAAGTTATCAACATAGAGTAATGTACACGCATTCTACAGGCTTAATGAATAACGGATGGGCATTCAGTTTTTCAGGTTCATACAGATATGCCGATCAAGGATATATTGAAGGTACTTATATGCAAGGTGAAAGCTATTTTGCTTCAATTGATAAGCAAATTGGAAATAAGCATCTAATAAATGCCGTGATTTTTGGAGCGCCTCAACGCAGAGGTAGATCTGCAGGTACATTTCAGGAGATGTATGATATTCTAGGAGATAATTTTTATAATCCTAACTGGGGTTATCAGAATGGCAAAGTTCGGAATTCGCGAGAATACCGAATTAATCAGCCTGTCGTAATGCTTCGTCATGATTTCAGTATTTTAAAAAACTTAAAACTATCTACCACAGCAGGTTATCAGTTTGGTACCTTTGCATCAACGCGTTTGGACTGGTTTGAAGCCCCAGATCCAAGGCCTGATTACTATAGAAAGTTGCCAAGCTTTACCGAAGACCAAGCATATGCTGATATTATTACGAACGCATTCCAAAATGATGTTAATGTTCGTCAAATAAACTGGCAATCTCTTTATGATGCAAATCAGGGTCGTTTTTACCAGATAAATGACGCAAATGGTATTCCTGGTAATACTGTTTCAGGCAAGTTAGCAGCATACATTTTAGAAGCTGAGCATTTTGATAGCGAAAAAAGATCATTAAACAGTACAATTCAATGGAATATTAATCCTAAGGTGTCAGTTCAAGGTGGTCTTCAATACCTCAATGATATCACACATAATTACAGAAAAGTTGATGATTTGATGGGTGCCGACGTTTATG
>JAUMBJ010000032.1:2134-8654 GCA_032115755.1 Saprospiraceae bacterium | reverse complement strand
GAACACCCGATGATATAGTTTTTCAGGATTTTCGTCAAAATGACCTCAATAATCCCAATAGAATATTAAAGGAGGGTGATAAATATGGTTATAATTTCGATATAAATCAATCAAGATATAATGTCTGGCTTCAATCTGCATATGCTTCTCGACTAATTGATATATTCGGCTCAGTACAGTTATCGCATACTTCTTTTTTTAGAGAAGGCTTTAATAAAAATGGAAGATTTCCAGAGTCTTCATTTGGAAAGTCAGAAATACATGCTTTTAACAATTTTGGTGTAAAGAGCGGAATTACATATAAAATTAACGGTAGGAATTACATAGTTCTTCAGGGTAGCTATAGAACACGTGCCCCGTTTGCAAGAGAGAGTTTTCTTTCTCCTCGTGTGAGAGATGCTGTAATTCCAGATCTACAGAGTGAGAAGATCCTCTCCGCTGATTTATCCTATGTTTTGCGATTTACAGGAGTTAAGGGACGTATAAGTCTATTTTATACAACGTTCAAAGATCAGATTTCTAATTTTGTATTTTACCACGATGAATACAGGTCATTCGTAAATTTTGCCATGAAAGGCATAGATAAGCAACATG
This sequence comes from Saprospiraceae bacterium, assembly GCA_032115755.1. Classification (GTDB taxonomy): domain Bacteria; phylum Bacteroidota; class Bacteroidia; order Chitinophagales; family Saprospiraceae; genus OLB9. The sequence goes on along the minus strand of JAUMBJ010000032.1, from coordinate 8,060 downwards.
CTGGTTTAGAATTTGGATTGGAAGTAAAATTAAACACAGCTATGAATCTCATCATGGCAGGTACCTTGGGTGAATATATTTACACTTCAAGACCAATTGCTACCGTTACCAGAGATAATAGTACGGAAGAAATTGCTACTAATAGACAGGTGTTCATTAAGAATTATTTTGTGGGAGGAATGCCTCAGACTGCCGGAACAATTGGATTAGATTACCAGTTACCAAGATACTGGAGATTGAATATAAATATCAATGGTTTTACAGATACGTATCTAGAAGTAAATCCCGACCGGCGAACACTCGCAGCAGTTGATCTAGTAGATCCCGTGGAGCAGGAAGCGCTTTTTAACAGTATCATTGGGCAAGAGAAACTTAGTGGTGGATATACCGTAGACCTTGGTATTGGTAAATCAATTCGGATTGCCTCCGGAAAGTTTTTGCGCATCAACCTAAATGCTGGAAATATTTTAAATAGAAAGGATATCGCAACTAACGGACTTGAACAATTCAGGTTTGATTACCTAAGCAAGGATGTAGATAGATTTCCGCCAAGATATTTTTATGCATTTGGATTCAATTATACATTAACGATTAATTACACTTTTTAATTTATCGTCACATTTCCGGTAATAATTTAAAATAAAGAAAATTTAAATAATCTAGTATGAATTTATTCAACACGCGACATCTTACAATTGTAGTTTTTTTGATGACTGTTTTTTCAACTTCATGTCTAAGAGATGATTTTGATAGACCTCCAGTAAATCAGGATCCTGCTTTTACCCCTGATCAGATCATATCACTTCAGGAAGTATTGTCATTATATAAAGCTGGAGAATTCGTGAAAATAAACCTGGACAAATACATTCAAGCTGTCGTAGTAGCTGATGACAAATCCGGAAATTTTTATAAAAGTATTGTGGTGAAAGATGAAAATAGCAACCTTGGTATTTCTCTGGTCATTGATGAAAATGAAATTCATGCCCAGTATCCTGTAGGTCGCAGGGTATTCATACACCTTAAAGACTTATACATATCAGATTACAACGGCCTTCCACAGATAGGATATGGTACTGAATTAGACAGCAGCAACAGACTTAGAATGAAAGGCATTCCACCAATTTTGTTAAAAGATATTCTTGTAAAAGGTGCATTCAATGTTGCTGTTAACCCTGAAAAAACTTCTATAGAATTTTTGGGTACTTCTAAATTAAATACGCTTATTCAACTTGACGATGTAGAGTTTAAAAATGTAAATCCAAATACAACGTATGCAGATAATAATCCTGCTTCTCCTCAATCTGTCAACCATACATTGGTTGATTGTAAAGGAAATGAAATCATTGTACGGAATAGTGGTTATGCAGATTTTGCAGGGGAAAAACTACCCTTAAAAAATGGTAGTATTGTTGGGGTATATACTGTTTTTGGGTCTACCCGACAACTGATGATTAGAGATACATCGGATCTTAATTTTAAACTTGATAGGTGCGCAGAGCGAGGAGCGAAAGAAAGAATTTCTATAAGAGAAATGAGAACAGCATATGCAAATGGGAATGCTGCTATTAAAGAAGGAAGCTTTTTACAAGGCGTTGTTATTTCTGATGTTACAGGAAATAATTGGGATAGCAGGAATATAGTAGTTCAGGATGGTGATGCCGGTATAGTATGTCGATTTACGTCAGCTCCAAATATAGCTTTAGGAAAGGAAGTCAAAGTAATACTTACAGGAAGAACAATGACACTTTTTAATGGCTTGTTGCAAGTTGCAGATATTCCAAATCAGAACTTAATTATTGTGGGTGAAGGGACCATGCCAACACCAAAAGTTTTACAGGTAAAAGATATATCCAGTACTTTGCATGAATCTACACTTGTCCAAATAAAGGACGGAGAGTTTTCAGGTGGTGCAACTTATGGAACCAATGGGGTATCAATCAAGGATGCTTCAGGGACTATACAAGTTTATACAAGAACAGCAGCTACGTTTTCGTCTTCACCAGTAAAAACTGGAAAAGTGAGTATCACAGCTATTGTCGGAAAATTTAATGCAAATACACAGCTGCAGCTAAGAGGGCTTTATGATGTTCAGTAAAAGTTAAATTAAATTGTATTGGTTATATGGTATCTATCAATTTAATTTGTTCATCCAATAGTATCAAAATTTTATCTAAAGTAGGCTGATATTGGTGGTTTTGAATATAGTTTAATGCTGCTTTAATAAGTTGAGCATCTTTTACAGGAATGTGGTGGATAAATGGCTTTATTTTGCCAAGGAGTTCTTCTGCAATCGAAGTATCATCCCCATTTTTATTTGATAAAATGAGGCCAGTTAATAGTAAGATAAGAAGTAAAGGACAATCTTTTTCTTTGTAAAAGTCATACTTTTCACGAAAGAAGTAAGTTCTGCTTTCATCTGAATCACAAAATTCCATCTTCATCAATGCAAATAAATGCTGCTTGGCTTTTTCAAGAAAATAATATATGTCTAGGTAAAATGCTATCTTGTCAATATTAAGGGATGCCCCAATATTAACTTTGGTATTCTTTTTTTCATTCTCTGTAGTGAGTTCGAACAAGTTTTTTTCTATGAGGTATTGATTATAAAAAAAATCTGAAGATTGGTCAAATTCAGCATTGCGCATTCTTGCTATATCAGCAATAATACCATTATATAGCTTCTCCAGATTTCTCTTCCTGGCTGCAGAAAGTTTTAGTTGTGTTTCAAGTGATTTGTTTTGCTTTATATGTTCAAATACGAGAAAATTTAAGCAATGTGCCTCAAGATTTTTTTCTTTTATTTCATGTATATCGATTTTTGAATTACCATATTTTAATGCTGCAATTCTCTGTTCTGCATAAGTAAGCAGCTCAATATCTTTATTGTAATATGGTGATTGAAGATACTTAACAAAATTGTTTATTTGCGAAGTGTGGAGTTTGTCGAGTAAGTTTGCGTTATTCATTATTGAAAATCTTGATCAAAATCACTTTCGAATTGATTTAGTTTTTCAATATCTTGCTGGGGCAGGTCATTGTTCATTGTTTTGAAAAACTGACAATCAATTGATTCTTTGAATCCTGCTGGAGGGTTAGGGAAATTGGCGGCAATGTTGTAGCCTGAATTTTTGTCTGATTCTAGTTTTTGAATGAGTTTAACTGCTATTGGTTTTGCCAATGTAGCCCCTTGACCATCATTCAGATTAAGAAATCTCATCCATTTGTCATCGCCACCTGTCCAAACACCAATAACCAGGGTTGGTGTAATGGCCATAAACCAACCATCTGCAAAATCATTTGTAGTCCCGGTTTTACCGCCAAAGAAAGATTTTACATTAGCGCGAGCACTTTTTTGTAGCATATTCACCATGATAGCATTTGTAAGTGGATTGATAGCAGCTTTATTTTTTGGAAACTCTTCATATAGAATTTTTCCGTTTTTATCTTCTATCCTGGAAATCAATACCGGTCTTGTAAAATTTCCGCTGTTGGCATACGTAGTGTAAGCTCCGGTCATTTCAAGCAGGGTTAAATCAACTGCCCCAAGGCATACTGAAGGTAAATTGGGAACAGCTAATGCACCATTCGGTAATTTTTTGTCCACCCCTATACCCATATTACGCATTAGGTCTCTGATAGGTTGCACTGAACCTATCTCTTTAAGCAATCTGACGGTTATGGAGTTTTTCGACCACATTAATCCATCAAATAAATTGTATTTGTTTCCAGAAAAAGATTCTGTGGAATTGGCCGGAGACCATTCTTCCAAAACATCGAATTGTGCATCCCCTGGTGCAATAGTGTATTGAATATCTTCAAATTCTTGACAAGGAGATATCGAAGATATAGCAATTGCCTGCGTGTAAACAAATGGTTTTATCGTAGATCCTACAGCTCTTCGCATAGTGACATGATCATATTTAAAATACTTATGTCCAATTCCACCTACCCATGCCTTCACATGACCTGTTGAAGGTTCCACAGCAAGTAACCCAGTCTGCAGATGCATTTGGTGAAATCTGATAGAATCCATAGGGCTCATTTTTTCCGTCTTTTCACCTCCAGTTTCCAAATCATATATCCGCATTGGAATTGGTGTATTTAATACAGAATTGATTTTATCCAAAGCTAGTTCAAACTCCTTTTGTATCAAAGGATATTGCTTGCTTGATTTGAAGGATTCTATATAATTTTTTTTATGATCCTCACTTAATCCAATAGGATCAATTAAGGGTATTTGTTTAATTATTTTTTGTTTAAAAAGCAACTCTAAGAATTGATCAGTCACTTCAAACTCATTGTCATAAAACGATGAAACTTTTAATCTTATGGGATCAAGCAAACTATTGCTTAATGAAATATACCTGTCTGATTGTCTGCATTGTCGTTCAAGAATGGCAAAGCGTGTCTTTTGCTGACTTTTATCTGCATCATATTTCCAAGGATCCATACCTTTCCATACCCTAAAAAACTTCTTCTGCAATGTTTTCATATGCTCTTGCACAGCTGCTTCAGCATAATTTTGATAAGTCAAATCTATAGTAGTATATATTTTTAAGCCATCTCTGTAAATATCATATGTACTCCCATCTTCTTTCACCAAATTTTGTTCTTGCAATAGTGATTTTAATGTTTTAGTTAATTCTGCTCTAAAATATGGTGCAAACCCTTCACTATGATCATCTTTTTTGAAGGCTGACAGATCAATAGGCAACATTTTAAAATTATTTAGCTCACCTTTTGAAATAAAGCCCTTCGAATACATCATTTCTAAAACTGTATTTCTGCGAAGTGTAGATTTTTCCTTAAACCTAACAGGATTAAAAAGGGATGGATTTTTTAACATTCCAGCCAGAACTGCAGCTTCACCTACGGTAAGTTTACTTTGGTCTTTATTAAAATAAATGTTTGCTGCGGATTGAATTCCATGTGCCCCGTTTATAAACTCGAATTGATTAAGATACATGGTAAGAATTTCTTCCTTTGTGTAAAATCTTTCCAATTTTGAGGCAATTATCCATTCCTTTATTTTAACAGGTATTAAAAACAACACCCTTACAATTTTAGGATATGCTGACAAGTCAGGTCGTTCAAAAAGAAGTTTAGCCAGCTGCTGGGATATGGTGCTGCCTCCTCCTGAACTTTCCTGCATAAACAGTATTGACTTAACCCCTACACGAAAAAGAGCAACAAGATCAATTCCGCTATGTTCGTAAAAGCGGGCATCTTCTATGGCTATTACAGCATTTAAAATATGTGGAGAAAGATTTTTATAATCAACTGAAACCCTGTTTTTAATATAATACCGGCCGAATTGCTTGCCGTGTATGTCATAAATAACGGAAGCTTGTTCCATGTCGGGCTGTTCCAGCTGACTGAACTTTGGAATTTCAGAAAAGTTAACCAACGCTATAGTAAAAGCCAACAACATCACGCAACCAAAAAATATGATCCATGTTCTGCGCTCAATTTCATTAAAGTACATGTGTATGTACTTATAAACTAGGTAATTTTTTTCAAAAATATTCATATGATTTGGTCAAGCTGGGGCAAGGGATCCTCCTTAGAATCTGGACTATATCTTCCTTTGCCGAATTTGGTTCCATTAAATTGTAATTTTTTTCGATATTGCACTTTAAGTTCTTCTGGTAATCTATTAAAGTCCCTACACTTAATTGAGCAGCTATTTTCGAATTTTGAAGCACATTCCTGACATTGAATAAATAAAATATGACATGATTCATTTGCACAATTTTGATGAATATCACATGGTTGACCACATTGATGACATCTTGCTGTCACGACATTTGATATGCGCTCTCCCAATCTCTCGTCAAAAACGAAATTTTTTCCTATAAATTTATTCTCAAGGCCAAGGTCCCGAACACGTCTAGCATATTCAATGATGCCTCCTTCTACCTGATAT
>JAUMBJ010000032.1:0-2124 GCA_032115755.1 Saprospiraceae bacterium | reverse complement strand
GATTCCCCCTGTACAATACATGATAATGTGCGCGTCTTTCTTGTCTTCCAGTAATTTTTCAACATAAGGTAGCGCTTCACGAAATGTTTCAACATCAGGAATAATAGCATTTTCAAAAAATCCAACTTCACATTCATAGTGGTTTCGCATGTCGACTATGATAGTTTCTGGTTGACTTGCCAGTTCGTTAAATTCCTCCGCTTTTAAATGGATACCTTTATTAGTAACATCAAAGGTGTCATCATTTAAGCCATCCGCAACAATTTTATTTCGAACTTTAATGGTAAGTTTAAAAAATGATTTACCATTCTCTTCAATGGCAAAGTTGAGTCTGATACCGTTTAAAAAAGTGATAGATTTTAGGATATCCTTAAACCTTTCCATTTGATGGGCTGGAACAGATATCTGTGCATTTATTCCCTCGAAGGCCACATAAATCCTACCAAGTATCCCAATCTCATTCAAAGCTGCATACAAGTGGTCTCTAAAAACATAGGGATTTCTTAAGTGATAGTACTGGTAAAACGAAATTGTTGTTCGTGGAGTAGTATCATCTTTAATTTTCTCTTTTAGAATTCTACCGTTGATTCTGTTATGTAGTGCGCGCATGTGTTAAATAAAAAATAAACTATGCAAAGTTACTACAAATATGCTTTTAAGACATCAAAATGATAAGGATCATTAAAAACAATAAGCTGTAGAAAATATAAGATTGCTAGGCGTTCCTTTGAATGAAGACTTAATGTCTCCATAATAAATGTGGTCTCCAACAGTTCTGAATGAATTTTCAAATTTAAGGTCAAGATAAATGTTTTTTACCTGATATCCTGCGCCAATAACAAATCCAAAAGTGTGTGATTTGATGCGATTGTTGTACTCTGGGATGATTTCAAGTTCTGACTCATCATGTAATAAAATGTGTATCATAGGTCCTACACCTATCCTTACCTTTTCAATCATGAGTCCTCCCATTAAATGCATGTCAGTGTAGTAAAAACGTTCTGACATATTTGGAGGGAATTTTCTATTGTCATATGATTTTACAGTATAATTTACACCATATGTAGTAAAGGAAAGATTGCCCTGATAAAAAAGATATCCTGCTTTTTTGTGTGCATACATTCCGAATGTCCATATGGGATCTGCACTTTTAAATTGAATTTCGTGGACAAGAAAATCAGATTCATTGCCTACTAGTGAATTTTCAACCTCCGTAGTTACAATACCTCCTCCTAATCGAATTCCAAACATTAACCTCTCTTCCCTGTCTGTTTTTTTATTATACTGCGCAAGCAGGTTTATGGAACTAAAGACAATAAGGTAAAAAATGAAGATATTTTTTTGATTTATGTTCCTCATAAGTGTTTTCCATTACATCAAATATAATGAAATTAGGGCAATAAAGTTTATTAATAATACGGCATTTATATTTGTTAATTTTAGATTTACATTAACTCCAAAAGCAAGACAGCTATATTTTGTTATTTAAGGGTTTAGGTAGTGTTTTCAATTAGATTATTTTTATTAAGAAAAATAATACATATATACTTATGCTTTGGGTATTGAAAAACAGCCATAAATATCTGTCATGACTTATCTATTCCATAAGACAAAACATAACTACTTAATATTTAGGGCTTACGTGACAAGTGTTAAATCAACTAAAGGAAAGAAATAAAATCATTTAAATATGATTAAATTTTATACTTTAAAAAATCTGATTTATCTATGAAACGTATTATTTGACTATCTTTGCAACTTTATTTTTAAGCTTATGGCAAAAGATGCCGGAAAATATGATCAACGTGGTGTTTCAGCTTCAAAGTCTGAAATTCATAATGCTATACGCCATCTTGATCGAGGATTATTCCCCAACGCATTCTGTAAAATACTTCCCGATATAGCTGGTAAAGATGCCAATTATGTTAATATAATGCACGCAGATACAGCTGGAACCAAAACCAGTCTTGCCTATATTTATTGGAAAGAAACAGGGGACATTTCCGTGTGGAGAGGGATTGCACAAGATGCGGTCGTAATGAATACGGATGATTTGATTTGTGTGGGGGCGACGGATCAAATGTTGCTTTCGAGCACGATCGGTCGGAATAAAAATTTGATTCC
>JAUMBJ010000031.1:0-12376 GCA_032115755.1 Saprospiraceae bacterium | reverse complement strand
GTGCCATCTGCAGCGAGACATCCCGGACCGCAGGGACCAGTCCGGCAGGTGTCAGAAAGTCGATCGACAGCCGCTCACGTTGAACCCCTGCCCCGCTCATGTCCGCCCCCGTTGCTTGGGATCGATGGCATCACGGGCGGCCTCGGCCAGAAGTGTGCTGCCGAGTGTGATGAGCGTCAGGACAAGAGCCGCCGCGATGGTCGGCCACCAGGATTCGTCAAGGTAGACATAGCCATCCCGGATCAGCGTGCCGAGCGTCGCCGTCGGGGGTTGGACGCCAAGGCCCAGGAAAGAAATCGCCGCTTCGACCGTGATCGCGGCAGGCACTGACATGCCCGCTACCACCACCATTGGGCCAATGATGTTTGGGATGAAATGTGTTTTGATTTTTCTAGAGCCAGAAATACTGCAAAAGATTGTTTAGAGGAATATATTAGCCTAAGAAGTGCTATTAAGAAATTGAGAAAATTTGAAGATTAATTTTATGTATTAGCTGTGAAAGATTTCAAAAAACGAAATTATTTAGTCACATTTGTATAACTAACATTTGAACCATGTCTTTTCCTACAGATTTAGAAATTGCGCAAAGTGCCAACATTAAACATATCAAAGATATCGCAGCAAAGTTGCATATCGCAGAAGATGACCTCGAGTTTTATGGAAAATTTAAGGCTAAATTGCCGCTTTCTCTGCAGGATGAGCGCCCAAAAGGAAAACTTATACTTGTATCCGCTCTCTCTCCTACAAAGTATGGTGAAGGTAAAACAACTATGTCCATTGGGCTTGCAGATGGACTGAATTATATTGGCAAAAAAGCTATTTGCGTTTTAAGAGAACCTTCCCTTGGACCGGTTTTTGGTGTCAAAGGAGGTGCTGCAGGTGGTGGATATGCTCAGGTTATTCCAATGGAAGATATCAATCTGCATTTTACGGGAGATTTTGCAGCTATTGAAAAGGCGAATAACCTTTTATCTGCACTTATAGATAATAATTTGCAAAACCCTAAATATAGCCTTAACCTTGACCCAAGAACAATTTCCTGGAAAAGGGTAATGGATATGAATGACAGGGCACTCAGACATATCATTATTGGGATCGGCGGAAAATCTAACGGAATGTTGAGGGAAGATGGTTTCAACATTACACCAGCCTCTGAAATAATGGCCATTTTGTGTATGAGTAAAGATATGGCAGACTTGCAAGAAAGGCTGGGAAATATTTACATAGGACAAACATTTGAAGGCAAACCTATTTTTGCAAGAGATCTAAAAGCCGTTGGCGCTATGGCTGTATTACTTAAAGATGCTATAAAACCAAATCTAGTGCAAACGCTTGAGGGGAATCCGGCCATTTTGCATGGAGGGCCATTTGCAAGTATAGCTCAGGGCACTAATACGTTGATTGCGACCAAAACTGGACTCTCTTTAGGTGATTATGTGGTAACTGAAGCTGGTTTTGGGGCAGATCTTGGTGCAGAAAAGTTTATCAATATCAAATGTCAGTCTGCGGGCATGAAACCTGATGCCGTTGTACTTGTAGCTACAATAAAAGCACTAAAACATCATGGAGGCGTGTCTCAAGATATGCTATCGACACCGGATCCTGCAGCTGTAGAAAGGGGATTTTGTAATCTTGAAAAACATATTGAAAATATTCAAACCTATGGTCTTAATCCAGTAGTAGCTATCAATTCCTTTTATATGGATACGGAGGAAGAATATGATGTGGTCAGAAGATTATGTACCGCAAAAGGAGTTAAAGCGATTATCTCTACCGCTTTTAAAGAAGGAGGTAAAGGATCTGCTGCTCTAGCTGAACAGGTAATTAATGAAATTGAAAATAATCATGATTCCTTTAGCTATTTGTATAGTTGGAAGGATAGTGTTGAAGACAAGATTCATACCGTTGCCACTAAAATATATGGCGCTGCAAAAGTAGAATATGCCACAAAAGCCAAATCGCAACTTAAACTCATCAAATCTCTTGGGTTTGAACAACTTCCTGTATGTATGGCCAAAACGCCAATGAGTTTTTCGGATGACGAGAAAAAATATGGAAGACCTCATGGATTTACCATTACGGTACGTGAGTTTGAAATAGCGAGCGGAGCAGGATTTCTGGTTCCACTGTTGGGCGAGGTAATGCGAATGCCAGGTCTACCTGCTACGCCAAATTCAGAAAATATTCGCATTGATGAAGAAAACAGGGTCTGGGGACTCTTCTGATTTTTCGTTATTTAGAATTTAACAATTTTTTATTTTTGCAACAATATTGCATTTATGAAAAAATGCACTATTTTTGTGCTTCATTAATTATCAATATGAAGCGATTTTTAGGCTGGCATGTGGACTCCGCAGGATTTGTAGCATCTTTGATTTGTGCTATTCACTGTTCTGCCATTCCTATTTTGATTTCACTTGGCTTGATAGGTTCAGGTTCTTGGTTACATAACCATGCATTTGACTGGATTATCATTGGTCTTGGATTTGTTTTTGCTGGATATTCCATTGTCGGTGACTATATCTCAAGACACCGAAAGATTTATCCAGTTTTGATGGCATTTACAGGATTTGCTTTCCTATTAATAGGTATGATTGAACACCACGGCTGGATGCTTATTTTCAGTGTGCTAGGAGGTCTGCTTGTCGCCTCATCCCACCTGCTTAACTGGAAATATAGCCAGTATTGCAGGATGATGTCCTAATATAATTATATTTGCCACTCGCAAAAAAAATTATTTACTTTCCTTAATAACTTGTCTAAATTGCTTTAGATTTGTATTCAAATAAAAAGCAAAGATGAAGAAGTTCTTCATTTTTTTAGTATGCATAATCATACTAAAAAGCATAAATGCCCAAACAGAAATCGACGGAATTTTTATGGCAAAAAGTAATTTTTGCGGAGGATTTTTGGCGACTAATAGCAGCTGGGACCATTACTGGGAAGGAACCCTGTACAGAAATAATGAAAACTTAGGTACAGTAAGTTCAAATGCTATTATGTTTATGGGCAATTATGGTATAACAGACAGATTAAATATCATTACAACACTCCCTTGGATTCAAAATCAGTCATCTTCCGGATCTTTATTACAACAACATGGTATTCAGGATCTATCCTTGTTTATGAAAAGTGAAATTTTTGCCACAGAGATCAATGGATTTTTACCAAGCATTGCCATCGTTGCAGGTGGAAGCATACCTTTGACCGATTATGTAGCAGACTTTATGCCACTGTCTATTGGAACACAAAGTAAAAATGCAATAGCTAGAGCCATTATAGATATACAAAAAGGAAACTGGTTTTTTACCTCATCCATTTTTGGAATGTTAAGAAGCGATGTTACCATCGACAGAAGTTCTTATTATACTACATCATTAATATATAGCAATGAAGTTGATATGCCGCCTGTAACAGGATATAACCTGCGCATCGGATGGAGAAAGAAAATAGATTCTTATGCTGAATTGGTGTTAGATAGAATAAATACATTAGGAGGATTTGATATGAGGCGAAATGATATGCCTTTTTTAAGCAATGATATGGAATCATTAACAGTGGGTTTTAATGGTAAATATCTGATACCCGGTATGAGCGGATTGAGTGTAATGGGTGCATTTCAGCATGCACTAAATGGAAGGAATGTAGGCAGAACTACCGCTTACACCTTAGGTTTAGTGTGCCAGATAAATTTAAAGAGACCTTAAAATATAAAGTGATGAAAGCAATTTATGTGGCTTTTATTAGATCTATTTCAATATTTATAGTTTGTTCAGGATTTTTTGCTTGCCAAGAGATTGAGGACCGAACGTCGCAATTTGCTGCAATTTCACCAATAAAGGCTGACCATGAAGCAGGAAAATGGAAACCTATTCTGTTGAGTACCCCTGATGAAGTGGTTTGTCCTGTTCCGGTGCCCCAAAACAACCCCAACTACAGACTCGAACTTGTAGAAATTAAAAGTTGGCAAAGTAAATTGACAGAGGATGACATAGAAAAAGTGCGATACTGGAGTGCAGGAACAGTATTACGCTGGAATGAAATTTTGAGGGAGCTCGTTGCTAAATATAATCTCCCTGCTGCTAGTAATCCGGATGGTACTTACCCAATCCCAAATGCAGCTAATCCGCTGGCATATCCCTATTTCCCGTTTTCAAATCCTCCTTATGCCGCGAGGGCCTATGCTTATGTTAGCTGTGCCCAGTATGATGCCGCAATAGCTGCATATCATTATAAAGGGCTTTATAAAAGACTAAAACCTGCTGTGGCAGATCCAGAAATAAAAGAGCTTATCCCTGTAATTGACGAATATACCTACCCTTCAAAAGAAGCAGTTATTGCAGGGGCTGCTGCTGCCATGATGAAATTACTTTTCCCAGGAGAACAAGAATATATCGATGCCAAATTGCAGGAATGTTTATCAACAAGAGTTATGGCAGGTGCTAATACGCGCGACGAACTCAAAGCCGGAGTATCTCTCGGAGAATCTGTAGCTGCTAAATACTTGGCCCGCGCCAGAAATGACAGGGCATCCAAGGCTATAGGTACTCCAGCGGACTGGAAAAAACTGGCAGATGATGCCTTAGCAAAGGGCGAAACACCTTGGGTGAGTCTTGAAATACCTGCAAGACCCCCTATGTTACCATTATTTGGTAAAGTCAATGGCTTTTTAGCGGATTCCGCTGATGTTGTGGCTTTAAGACCCGGGCCACCGCCTTCTGTTAATTCACAAAAATTTAAGGAGGAACTTGGAGAAGTGCTGTATTACAGCAAAAATGCTACCCGGGAAAGAACAAAAATAGTTCATTTTTGGGCTGATGGTGCGGGTACATATACGCCTCCAGGCCACTGGAATGCCATTGCATGTGAGGACTTTGTACATTTGGGCTTCAGTGAAGTTAGATGGGCTAGGAATTTGGCACTATTGAATATGGCCATGTTTGATGCTGCCATTTGCTGCTGGGATACTAAGAATTTTTATTTCAACCCTCGACCAAGTCAAATTAACCCCAATATCAAAACTACTACGGGAATTCCAAATTTCCCCGCTTATACTAGTGGACATAGCTCCTTTAGCTTTGCTGCAGCAGAAGTTTTGGCATATGTAAACCCTCAGAGATCAGAAACCTATTTCTCCATGGCAGATGAAGCCAGTAAGAGCAGATTATATGGCGCCATTCACTATAGATCAGACATAGAAGTCGGCGCTCAATTGGGAAAAAGCCTTGGGGAATACGCTGTCAACAGAGGTATTAATGACGGGGCAGATTAATTAATAACTGTCTATTTGCTAAAAATAAATATCAGGACTTACTCCTCAAATGGATTAGGCTTTTTATTGTAATCACCTCGAAGCGCATAAAAACCAAACATGCATAATGAGCCAACAATAATGGGGGTAAGTATAAAGAGCATTATAATTCCAAAAACAAGATCTGAGGTATTTCCGGCAATACCAGACAAAAATTTGGGAAGTCCAAAGGAAGTGATACTAAAATATCCTGCATACATTCCCAGTAAAACCCATATAACTGCCAGTATCTGTTTTATTTTATTCATGATAATACATTAATCAACTATTCTTTTATCATCAGCATCAATATAGACAAGTCCAATCAAAAAGCATACACCGGCGATAATTACTGGATACCAAAGACCCTGTAAATACCATTCAGGATGAATAGGTAAATTTTCTGTACCTTTTGCCTGAGTCGTCAGATAGGCTGCTACAGCAGGCATGAGTCCTCCAAAAATTCCATTGCCAATATGATATGGCAGAGACATAGAAGTGTATCTTATTCTTGTAGGAAACATTTCTACCAAGAATGCCGCAATGGGACCATACACCATAGTCACAAAGATTACCTGAATAAAAATGAGCAAAATGATTAGGATTCTGTCTTTCAGAGAAAGCTTTTTCAACACCTGATTGATACTTTTCTGCGCTGAATTATTTTCTAAAATATTGATATGATTGGTCTCTTTCTGGATGAATACCGAGCCATCAGCGTAAATAGATGTGGTAGTTATAATTTTTAAAGAATCCGCAGAATGCGAATTATCAGATCTACTGACATCTGAAACCTTTGTCGTTTTTTGAATTACCTCTTTATCCTTAATCTGCGATATTTCATACATATTACTGTATATAGGAAAATAACAAAGCATTGCTGCCAGCATACCGGTAAGCATAATTTTTTTACGCCCAATAATATCAGACAACCACCCAAAAAGTACAAAAAATGGAGTTGCCATGAGGAAAGCTATTGTCATCATTTGTTCTACCTGAATAGCATCTATCTGGCAATCCGTTTTAAGAAAATGCATAGCATAATAATGTCCCGTATACCATATTACACCCTGTCCCATTGTCGCTCCAAGTAGCGCCAGCAATACAAATTTAAAATTGTAGGCTTGTCCCAGACTTTCTTTGATAGGGTTTGAGGCTATTTTACCTTCTGATTTTAATTTTAAAAAGGCAGGAGATTCCTGCATATTTTTCCTAATTAGATACGATATCAATACCATTAGAACTGACATCCAGAAAGGAATTCTCCAGCCCCAGTGACTAAAATTTTCTTCGCTCATCAGACTTTTGGTGATCAAAATGACGAAGAGGGATAAGAAAAGTCCGGCTGTGGCAGTAGTTTGTATCCACGACGTCCAGAATCCCCTTCTGTTATCCGGACAATGTTCAGCTACATACGTAGCTGCCCCACCATATTCTCCCCCTAAGGCCAGCCCCTGTAACAACCTTAATATCAATACGGCCAATGGTGCTAAAAATCCAATACTTTCATAATCCGGAATACAACCAATCAAAAAAGTAGAAACACCCATAATCAGTAAGGTCAGCATAAAAGTATGTTTTCGTCCTGCTAGATCTCCAAGCCTGCCAAAAACAAGCGCACCAAAAGGCCTTACAACAAATCCTGCCGCAAATGTTGCCAAGGTTGAAAGTAATGCAGCTGTTGGATTGTCCTGGGGAAAAAATTTTACAGAAATAACCGGCGCAAGGCTACCAAAAATATAAAAGTCATACCACTCAATCATTGTTCCTGCTGATGAAGCAGAAATAATTGGAATCAAACCTTTGTTACCGGAATTCTGAGTTTTACTCATTTAACTTCCTTTTATTCTACAAACACTGAATAAAAATACTAAATGTACTATTTTTCGTCAAAAAGGATTAATAAACTATCATCAATTAGCTAGATGCAATTTATTTTTTCACATAAGAACCCTTCAAAATTTACAATTAAAAATAATGCAGTCCCCGATTTTAAAAGGCATAAAAAAAGGTTGAAATTCAATATTAATTTATTGAAAATCAACCTTTTGTGGCCCCGACGGGAATCGAACCCATATCAAAAGTTTAGGAAACTTCTATTCTATCCGTTGAACTACGGGACCTATATGGGTCGCAAAAATAGGTATTTTATAAAATTCGACCTTTGATTATAATTATTTTTTTACCGACTTAATCATAAATGTAGTCCTTCGGTTGGACTCATGCTGGGCTTCTGTACAAGATGCACATAAACATGGTTCGGCAGGTTGTGATTCTCCATACCCTACAGCTTCAAGTCGGTTAATGTCAATACCCTTTGTAATGAGATAATTCACTACGGATTGAGCTCTGCGTTGAGAAAGGGTTAAATTGTAGTCATCATCCCCCCTGCAATCGGTGTGTGCACTGAGTGCAATTTCAATTGAAGGGTTGATACGCAGCATTTCAGCTAATGTATCTACTACAAGCCTGGCATCTGATGTGAGTTCCCAACGATCAAATTCATAATAAACATTACTCAATCTGATTTCCTTGTTATAGTAAATTTTATCCAGTATAATATCCTGATAAATTGTCCTTGTATCAGAAGTATCTGTCAATTCCAACTCAGGTGAATCGATTATAATACTCGCTGTCAAAAAACCAGAAGCTGAAGCCGTTAAAACATATTGTTCACCAAAAGCAATTTCTGCAACATATATACCATCTTGTTTAGTTTTCCATTCCTGTATACGTCGACTTCCGGAATATAAGGCTACATAAGCTTCTGAAAGCGGAGGTGTCCCTTCAACCCCGAGTTCCGGATTATCCTCTGTATACACTTTTTGACGTGCCCGGCCTGATAAAAATATTTGGCGAGCCACAGGCTTATCTTTCGCAGCAATTACCGGAACCTGCTGATCAGTTTTTCTTTTTACAAACCTGTATAAATCATCCTTCCCCTCATCATTTCTATTAGATGAAAAAAAACCAACCTCTGCCGCATCGATTGACAGTTTCTCTGTCCTATCAACTACATATCCAAAATCATCTTTGCCGGAATTTATAGGATATCGAAGATTTTGTGGCGGCGACCAGGTTCGATCATTTCTAAGCCATGTTTTGAAAATATCATAACCACCCATTCCCGGTAGAAAATCAGAACTAAAATAAAGCGTATCTCCATCTGCTGTAGGAAACTTTTCATTTCCATCCGTATTGATTGACCTTGGCATGGCTTCAGGAGCAGACCAACTTCCATCTTCAAAAATACTATAGAATAAATCAAATTTTCCCCCGGGATCAGACAAATCCGACGTAAATACAAGTATGCTGTCATTTTCAATTAAGGCAGGGTGACCATATTGCACTCCGTCTTTGGTAAAAGGTAAATCCTCTGCTTCTGCCCATACGCCCTGTATATTTTTTGAAAACATGATTTTACAAAAATCATCTCCTGCATTATCGCGCTGGCAACGAGTGAAATAAATGATATTAAAATCCTTTGTAAAACAGGCTGTTCCCTCATTTTGGGGGGTATTTACAACTGCATCAAATTTTCTTACCTCTGATCCATTTTTAGGCATAATAAACAAATCTGAAAACTTATTCCCCGTCCAGGCATAATTTTGATTTCCAGTAGCCTCAGACCTGTCTGAGGTAAATAATAAAAAATCCCTGTCGTAAATGACCGGGCTGTATTCAGAATATGTAGTGCTGGTAAACATGCGCTCCAATGTATAAGGCCCCGGTTGCTGAAGCCATTGAAATGCTTGACGACATAGTAAAATTTCACGTTCTGATTCCAATCTCCATTCAGACTTACGCTTCAGATTATCAAAAATTTCGATGGCTTCAACGTATTTTTCAAGTGACTTGTACAATTGGGCCAGTTCCCATGAGGCCAGATCTCCGTAGTCGTGCGTTATTGCTTTATTAATCCAAATCTGAGCCTGATCATATTCCTGCATTTTTAAATAACTTTTACCGGCAAGAAAAGCCAATCTGGCCTGCTGTGATTTGTTGCGACTTGCTGTATATTCTTCTTCAAGCATCACCGCAGCAATGGCATATTGCTTGAGTTCGAAAGCCATCTCACCCGATTTTATTTTTCGGGTAAATGTGCATGACAATAAGAAAGTTACTATTGAAAAAACGAGGATTTTTTTCAAAACAAAATCTTTTTTCACTGAAGAAGATAACCAATATACAACAAAATT
Source organism: Saprospiraceae bacterium (assembly GCA_032115755.1). Lineage (GTDB taxonomy): Bacteria > Bacteroidota > Bacteroidia > Chitinophagales > Saprospiraceae > OLB9. Next base: position 2,887 of record JAUMBJ010000031.1, on the reverse strand, counting down.
TACCGTACCAAAGTTCCAGAAATACTAAATTATAGATTTTCAAGCAGTGTAGATTTATTTTAAAATAAAAAAAGCGGAATCACTAAAACTTACTCCAAAGTATAAGGTACATTATGAGTGCAAAGAACTTATATTTACATGATTAAGGTTGCATGAAAAAGATTTTAGTAATCACATTTTTGATCATGTTTAGTTTTGCGTTTGGGCAAAACCAGCCACCCGTTTGTGGGTTGAATCCGGCTATGACTTCATTCTGTCAACAAGCTTGTATTATTTGTGACATTGATGGGTTTACTGGAAGAAATGACAGCAACATTCGAGGGCAGGCACCTCCAGACTTTTGTACCATGGAAGTGCATCATATGCAATGGATCGGATTTATCGCAGGTACACAAAATCTAGAAATAGAGGTAAGACTTTCCAATTGCCAATTAAACCGGGGGCTTGAAATAGGATTATATGAAAGTTTTGATTGTGTTAATTTCAGACAGGTAAGCGATTGTGACACCGATATAAGACCAACAGAAATAAGAGTTTTCAAAAATACCGTTCCTTTAGTAGTGGGACAATACTATTACTTTGTAATGGATGGTAATGGAAACGATATTTGTGACTGGAGTATCAAGGTATTAAATGGCTCTACCAAGGTTTCCCCACTGGATATTGCGCCACCTATAGACATCCCCTCTATGGTTTGCCAAGAGGATACCGTAACTTTAACAACTACAGGACTAACAGGGGCAACCTTTTACAAATGGACCATCCAGGACAGTTTGGTGAAATACGGAACTACCGTGAAGCAGTCCTTTTCTAAGCCAGGAATATATAAAGTTTGCCTGGATGCTTCCAATGTCTGCGATGTTGCTCCACAAATATGCAAAAATATGGAGGTTTTGCCGGAAGCCAATAATACCATCCGACAGGAAGTTTGCTATGGAGAATGCTTTAATTATTTGAATAATGATTATTGTGAGACCGGAAAATATGATATAATTCTTACTGCAGCCAATGGATGTGATAGTATTCTTACATTGGATTTAACAGTAGATCAGAAAGTCACCGCAAAGACAACATTATATATATGCGAAGGAGATACACTTTCCATAGGTAATGGAAAGCTGACTACTGCCGGCAAACATGAGGTCATTATTGATAATCAGGAAGGTTGCAGAATTTATTTAGAGGTTGATTTGTATTTGATCGAATGCCAGATTCAAACTGAGGATGAAATCGTACCGGTTCGATGTACGGGGGAAACTTCCGGGGTAATCAGATTTGCCATTTCAGTTGGTACTCCACCCATGATATATGAAGGATTTAAAATTGAAAATCCATCTATCAAGTTTTCCGGAAATATCTTTTCAAAAAATGACTGGGTTACCATCTATGATGTTGACGAAGGATACTACACATTTACTATTAGAGACACATTTGGTAACAGCAATATACTAACCGTTTTTGTACCTCAGCCACCTCCGCTAAAAACAGATATCAATAAAAAATCGTACAATGGATTTGAGGTATCCTGCTTTGAAGCTTCTGATGGAGAGATTATTTGGATACCTGGTGGTGGAACTCCACCATATCAGATCAAGCATACATTTAATGATTCAGGTAATGATACATTAAAAAATCTAAGCGCTGGAATATACTTTTCTGAAATCACAGATGGCAATGGTTGTATCGAGCAACTGGAAATTAAGCTTAATCAGCCTCCACCTATTAGCTCAGTATTAGATATTTATAATCCGGATTGTAATGGCCCAAATACGGGGTGGATAAATATCAATAACACCAGTGGAGGAATACCTCCCTACAGGTTTAGCATTAACGAACAACCAGAAAAAGAAGTACCTGTATTTTCCCAACTCCAAGAAGGTTTATACCAAATTATGGTAACCGATAAAAATGGTTGTACATGGAAGCGGGATACTTTTTTGATAGCCGCAGAAATTCCTATACTAATTCCCTTATTTGATAGTGTAACTATATCTTTGGGAGATAGTTTGTCTTTGGATGTATTAAGTAACCTGCAATGGCTTAATGTTAGATGGACTCCAAATGAATCTATGGCATGTCCTGAATGTCTTAAAACTACCGTTTTGCCGGTTAATAACCAGGTATATAAATTAAAGGCCGTTTCGAAGGATGGATGTGAAACATATGTAGAGATAAAAGTTAAAGTCGACAAAACGCGCAGCTTTGTGATGTCCAATATCCACGCGCCTGAAAGACAGGGCAACAATCAGGAAATGCGCTATTTTGCAGGGAAGGATGTTGACAAAATATTATTTTTATCCGTATTTGACCGCTGGGGAAATATGATGTTTGAAGACAAAAACCTCTCTAAAGGATTGCAAAATGTTCTCTGGGATGGTATATTTTTGAATAAAGCAATTCAATCCGGAAATTTCACCTGGTTAGCTGCCATTAGGTATCTGGACGGTGAGATTGTACACTATACAGGATCCTGGACAGTATTACGCTAACATAAGAAATGTATAGAAACATATAAAAAGAGTACATTTGATTTGTGGGATAAGCTCTATCTTTGCGTCACATAATTCAGTTTATTAATGGATACACAAATCAAATCGCTTATTGATCTTGAGCTTGCCAGACAGCGGAATGGCATTGAACTTATTGCGTCTGAAAACTTCACTTCTGCTGATGTAATGAAGGCTATGGGAAGTTGTTTAACCAATAAATACGCTGAAGGTTATCCTGGAAAAAGATATTATGGTGGTTGTGAGGTGGTTGATCAAATTGAGCAAATTGCAATCGACCGTGCAAAAGCATTGTTTGGAGCAGATTATGCAAATGTTCAACCACATTCTGGATCACAAGCTAATACAGCAGTATTTTTTGCTTGCTTGAAACCTGGGGA
>JAUMBJ010000030.1:0-8680 GCA_032115755.1 Saprospiraceae bacterium | reverse complement strand
AATTTACAAGAAGATTTTATAAAAAAGTTTTTAAATTTTAGTAAGAATTCTTATTTACCTAGCTTTAAACAAGATTTTATTAATGCAATATTAAGATTTTGGATGGAATTGATACGATTGATCGTTTTAGAATTAGCAGTATTGAACCCAATCTGCTTTCTGAAGAGATCATTGAATTTGTGGCCAATAGCAAAAGGTTTGTCCCTCATTTTCACATTCCATTGCAAAGCGGCAGCGATGAGTTGCTGCAAAGAATGCGCAATAAAGTCCTTTTGAAGGTCAAACCTTTGCATATCATAACCTGAGGTCGTATTATTAGTCAGGCTAGGAACGAGCTCTCAATGCTTTTTCCCTATACCTCGTTCTCAAACTGACTAAGAAGATGGCCTCTGGACACTTACTTGAATACCCGAACACCACCATTTGTGTCACACATTATTTGTATTTCTCCCAAAGTACAATCTTGGCCTCAAAGAATAATACATAATATGAAGAACTCCTATTTTCATCCGGATGATCTAAGAAAATTTGGCAATATCACGGAATTTCAAGAAGAAATGGGCAATAAATTTTTCGATTGGTACGGGGAAGTCTTTAAGGAAGGGGCGCTTACCAAAAAAGAAAAGTGTCTCATTGCACTAGCAGTAGCACATGCCATCAGTTGTCCTTATTGTATGGATGCCTACACCAATAATAGCCTTGCCGAAGGTGCAGATGAGACTGAAATGATGGAGGCTATCCATGTAGCTGCTGCGATTAAAGGAGGTGCTACATTGGTCAACAGTGTGATGATGATGAACCAAGTCAAAGAAAAACTCATGTAATTGGAATGATTTCCACATGTCAGTAAAGCAAAAAACAAAATCCTTAAAAGCCAGAGAAAGTGTCCTTTCTTCTCCCTTTTTTCAATTAGAGGTATTATCAGGACAACAAGTTAGTGATCAAATTTTCCAGCCGTTTGAAGTAAAAACTGGCAGCGCTATACGTCCTGTTACACCCGAAATCCTGCAAATCAATATCGGAAAACTCTGTAATCAAAGCTGTGCACATTGCCATGTGGATGCAGGTCCGGATCGAAAACAGGAAAACATGTCGCAGGAGACCCTGGAAAAACTGTTAGACTTAATCGACGCCCACCCCTTTACAACGATTGACATAACAGGTGGAGCGCCGGAAATGAACCCACACTTCAGGTGGTTTGTCGAAGCATGTCGAACCAGGAAGGTGCAGATCATCAACAGGTGTAATCTTACGATTATAACAAGTAACCGAAAATATCAGGATTTACCTGAGTTTTTTGCAGCCAATAAAGTGCATATTGTAGCATCCCTACCCTATTTTTCAAAAACAAGAACCGACAACCAAAGAGGGGAAGGTGTATTTGATGCTTCCATTGCGGGGTTAAAAATGCTAAATACGGTTGGATATGGTGTTGAAAACTCAGCGCTGAAGCTTGACCTGGTGTACAATCCGGCGGGGACATTTCTTCCGGGAGATCAGCTTGGACTGGAGAAAGAATTTAAAGATAAACTATGGCGATTGCACCAGGTTACTTTTAACAAACTGCTCACCATCACCAATTTGCCAATTAGCAGATTTTTGGACCATCTGTTAAGCAATGGCCAATATGATTCCTATATGCAAACGCTGATTGATGCGTTTAACCCTGCCACGCTGGATGGCCTAATGTGCAGAAACACCATATCGGTCAGTTGGGATGGATACCTATATGATTGCGATTTCAATCAGATGCTTGACTTAAAGGTAGATTCAATATCAAACCATATTGATCATTTTGATATAGCGACCCTGATGAGCAGAAAAATTGTAACTAATCAGCACTGCTATGGCTGTACTGCGGGTGCAGGATCAAGTTGTGGTGGGGAGATTGTGAAATAACATGGATGAACACATTCGCTTGATATACCTTCCTCCTTTTATACTTACCCATTCCAGACTGTATATAAAAACATGATATAAAACGCTAAAGGGAGCGCAAATCAATACCAATAAAATGATGGCTCTAATAATGGCAGGATGCATACTATATATTTTGTGTAAAGATGCTAAGACAGTGTAAATCCAGCATGAAGCAGATATTAATAATGTATTAATATCGCTCAAAGCAGCCCGCGTCGGGAGCATCCGGCTTACGGGATTTGCCAAGGATATCGAAGGGAACGCCTGAAACAAATCTGGCTTTTCCGATAGCTACCGAAAGAGAGTCAAGCTGGAAATTGCCTTCCTGACGGTCTTCAAAAAGCTTTTCTCCCCCTTTTAAGGGTATGCACAATTCACTATTGGCCAACAATTCCTCATATTGTGGACTTCCCGCCAGGTTTTTAATTTTGTAAATCGTATTTTTAAAGCTAAATTGATAAATATTATTTTCACCTTTTTTATCCATTAAAATTTCCTCTTCACCTGCCCCTGCAATGATGCAATTCAAAAACTCCGCATTAAGATTGTTGACAAATAGCTGCTGACAGGGCGTTTCATAGCAAAAATAATCCGTGATTGAAACGGCTTCAAACTGACCAAAATAACTACCAAGGGTACAGTAAGTAAACTGATAACTTCCTCCATGGGCCAGTTCAACCGCATGCTTACCATTATTAAAAAGAAGGCAATTGGTGGCTTGAATAATGGCGTGTCGACCTATTAATCCGGAATTTCCTGTATTATAGATCTGGCAACCCACAAGTTTTACTTGCGCCAGTGAATCGACACGCATACCAATAAGCGAGTTCTTGATGGTGGTATGTTCAAACTGGTTGCCCTTGCTTTCGCTCGACACCAGCAAACCCACCCATTGTCCCGAGGATTGGGCATAGGCTTGCTCTAGCCTATCGCCTTGTATAATGACAGGTTGTTGAGGAGTTCCTTTGGATATGATTTTACCATGTTTCAATACTGCTATAAGCCCATCGTTGTATACCGATTGCTGATTTCGGACCACACCTCCATGAACATATATTTTAGTTCCCGGAGGAAGTACTAATGAACAACTATCAATAACAAGAATACCATAAATCACATAAGGGCGTGGATCATTCCATATGATTTCATTTAACCGGCAGCTTAATAGATTAACAGATCCTTGGGCTTCCTTTGCAGGTATATAATTGGCATTTTGACCCCATGCCTCGAGGATGATATGCTGAACATTTCCATTAACTTTTATCAAAAGTTGTTCTTCTATAATAAAGGGACTGGAACTAATCGGTTGATCAGGATCTATAAAGACCTGCACAAATACATATATACTATCTTTCGGTCTTATAGTGAGGTCTTTTATATCCGGCCCAATCTCCCCATCAGCATTAAATTTAAAGGGGGATATATTCCCATTTTCAAGAGATAATGAAACCTTCACCGGAGCAGATTCAGGATTGAAAATCTTCAATATCCGGGTAGCTGAACCTCTTTCCGTAAAAACAGTATCAAACCTAAGGGTGTCGGAAGAAAAACGAAGATCTACGTTTCCTTCAAAAAAGGAATCATCTCTGCGACATCCTGAAAATAATATTATTACACCCAGAATGCCGGCAAACCATATGGTATAAATTTTATCCCACATATTCGATTATCTCCGAAATCTTCCTGAGTAATCTGGTCTGAAGCCCAAGCGCAACGTAACCTGAAGGATCGTCGGTATGGTACTGGAACTAAGTAAAGCTTCTCCATTTTCTCCTATAAAATCATATTGAAGGGGTGTTGCCATATAATAGGACACAATTGGAGTAAGCGTAAACAAGTCACTGAATCCTATGTCTACACCGGCCCCTACTCCAAATTTGAGTACAGTTTGGTCAAATTTAGGCTCTACTGCTTTTTTAATCGCTCGTTCATCAAAATTAAATGTTGCTTGCTGATACATCAATCCTGGCGTTATGTGTATAAAAAAGCCTTTTTCAAATCCTGCTCCTTGTCTGGAAAAAGTTGGGCAATTGCAATTATCTTTAAAATCCATGGGGTAAAAATGGGTATGAACCTGAAATTGGTAAAAATTAGCCACAGCATCAATGAGGGTAGCTTTACTAAATGTGGAAACTGATCTTCCTATCGAAGCTTCCGGCATAAACTCTATCCGCTGTTTTTTCAATCTAAACCAATAGTCAAGACCAGCTTCAAACCCTATGTTCCAAACCCCACCATTTTCGTTTAGGTTGGTAGCAATTTTTTGCTCCAGGTCGGCATACCTGGAGTTTTGATATTTAACCCGCACACCAAATTGACTGTATGAACTAGGCAAAAAGGCTGCAAAAGAAAGTAAAATCAAATAAAACCTCATCATTTGAATACCATGCATTTCCATGTATTTTTAGGAATAATAACCTAAAGATAGTAAAACTTATATTGTATGAAATAAGTAATCAGAGAAAAGCCTTTAGGGATTTCCTGATTATGTCCAATGCTTCATCAATCTGTTGTTCGGTAATAACCAATGGAGGGGCAAGTCTAATTTTATTGCCATGGGTAGGTTTGGCAAGCAGCCCATTCTTTTTAAATTCAAGACAGATTTCCCAAGCCAGCTCAGATTCTTCAGGAGAATCAATGACGATAGCATTAAGCAACCCTTTACCCCTAACTTTTTTGATTAGTCTGTTTTCTGTAGCAATATGTTCAAGACCTTCCCTGAATCGCAACCCCATTTTATGCGCGTTTTCAGGCAGGTTTTCGCTAACAATAACATCCATAGCAGCCATGGTAACGGCACTAGCGAGCGGATTACCACCAAAAGTTGAACCATGTTCTCCGGGCTTGATGGTCAACATAATCTCATCGTTCGCTAATACAGCAGAAACTGGCAAAACACCACCTGACAATGCCTTACCTAAAATCAAAATATCAGGACGAGCGTTATAATGATTTTGACACTTCCCTTCACACTGACAATTTCCACATGATGCCAGCAATCTTCCTGTTCTTCCTATACCTGTTTGAATTTCATCGGCTACAAAGAGTACATTATATGATTTACAAATAGCAGCAACTTTGGAAAGATAATCTGTATCTGGAACTACTACGCCAGCCTCACCTTGTATTGGTTCGACTATAAAACCGGCTATATTAGGATCGTTTTTAAGTGCCTGCTCCAAAGCTTCTGCATCATTATATGGAATAGTCCTAAATCCAGGCATATAAGGGCCGAAGCCTTTTTTACTGGATGGATCTGTAGACGCCGAAATGACAGCAGTCGTTCGGCCGTGAAAATTTTCTGAAGCAAAAAGTATAACTGCCTGATTATCGGGAACGCCTTTTACAAGGTAGGCCCACTTTCTAATGAGTTTTATAGCAGTTTCTACACCCTCAACACCACCATTCATCATTAACACCTTGTCATACCCGAACAATTTAGCCAGATATTCTTCACATGTTCCCAGCAAATTATTGTGAAATGCCCTTGACGTAAGCGTAAGGACTTTTGCCTGCCTGGTAAGTGCATTAATAATTTTAGGATGGCAATGCCCTTGATTCACTGCGGAATATGCAGACAAAAAATCAAAGTATTTCTTACCATCTACATCCCAAAGAAAAACACCTTCTCCTCTTTCAAGCACTACTGGAAGCGGATGGTAATTATGCGCACCATACTTGTCCTCCCTTTCAATAAATGATTGTGTCGCGGAGGAAATATCAAGGTTATTTAAATTATTCATTTTTAAGGAATTTTATACAAATTTATATTATTTTTATTGTTAAATAAGTAATATAAATTCATTTTGAAATATTTTTACTTATATTTTATTCATATTTAATAATTTTTTCATGGCTGAAGAACTTGATAATTTTGATTTTGCCATACTAAAGGAACTGGAGCAAGATGGGCGGAAGGCATTTACACAAATTGCTGCGGAACTTGACATTTCGCATACTATGGTACATCAGCGGGTTCAAAAACTTGAGGAATATGGGATCTTAATAGGTATTAGACCGATACTCGATGAAAAAAAGTTGGGTTTCGACTGGGCTTCCTTCACAGGAATAAATCTGGAAAAGGATGCAGATACGCAACGGGTAATAGAAGCCCTTCACGAAATACCCGAAGTAACAGAATGTTATTATGTTACAGGGTCGTACACCTTATTTATACGCATAACAGCTAAAAACCATGAGCATATGCGCAAAATACTCTACGAACGGATAGACTCCATAGCAGGTGTTTCAAAAACGAATTCCTTCATGGAGCTTGGATGTGCTTTTAAAAGAAATGTAATACCTTCCTAAAATCAATTTAGCACTAACGAACTATTAATTTTTGAGTTGTTGATTGACTTTTCTGAGAACGTAAACTTACCAGATACATTCCTTTAGGTAGATCGTATACCGGAATTTGAAGCTCTGTAGCACCCGCATTTAGCTTATAGCTTTTGAGTATGCGTCCGTTTATATCAGAAATATTCATAGCGACGGACTCTGTTTGCAGTTGCTTTAAGCTTATAGTTACATAATTACCTGCGGGGTTTGGAAATACTTCAAATTGGATTCCATCATTGAGAGATAAAACTTCTTCGCTCGACCCTGAAACCTCCTGTAGAACCAGTATTTTTCTTGATTTTCCAGTTACACAATTTAGGGAATCTCTAATTTTTAACGTGATGTCAAATGATCCTGGATTCAAATAATTGTGTTCGACATTCCTTGTGGTGTACGTTGATCCATCTCCCATATCCCAATAATAATTTTGCGCTTCGGTGGATAAATTTTCGATTTGTACTAATGCACCAGCTGAAAATTTAATAGTATCTGCGGGCAGTAAAAAATCAGCTAAAGCCAATGTACTGTCCTGACGTGCATTCAACTGATAGGGTATTCGCCCACACGGTTCGCTATATGCTACTTCCCAGTCATAAAAATACTTGTAATCATTCGTCAAAACGCCGTTGTCATCACCTCCCTTAATCGCGAGTACATCAGTTAGGACGATTGGATATTGGATAATTGATTTTTCTACCAATAATGGACGACCTACCTTTTTAATCAATCTATATTCGCGTCCAGCATCGATTTTCCAGTCCAGCTTTACAAGATTCTCGCCTACCTTATTGAGCAATCTCACAGCGGAGTAAACTACTTCACCTTTGTCATTGTAGAGGAAAAATTCACGTGGACCAGTTTTTTCAGCATATACTTTGACAGATTTTAGTGTAAAATCACTTACTGCCTCAAAAAGTAAACCTGCATTGCTTTTGTCTTCGACTTCAGCTTCAGCAGAACGGCTTATCCCTGTATATTCTGTATAAATAATGTCTGCATAAAGGCCCTTGGAAAGCTCGGCTGCAGAAACGGAAATGTGATTACCGGTATACAGTTGGTCTCCACCAATAGCCTGATCATACCAAATGGTAAACTGATTCTTTCCTTTTTGCACAGGACTATTCAAAATAATGGTTGATTTCTGACATATATCCCCTTCAAATAAATATATAGCCTCCTTGTTTACTCTTTCCGTAACTGTCACTATCAGGCTTTTCGCATTATTCAAATCTTTTACATCTTCTGTTCCATTGGGCCTAAAAAGTTCTACTCTAATCTCATGTTTACCTAGAGGAAAATTTTCGTATCCGAGGGTAATATGGGTTCTTGCATTTGGAAGTAAGATGCCTTCCCATTTAAAAGTATCTGCAAATAAACTTGACGACAAGGCTATATCAAGCGTTTTCAACGTATCTGTGCCTGCGTTTTCTACCCAGATATAGGGGGCAATTTTACCACCACAACCCATATCAGCATGTTGTAGATCAAGCAGCATGACATCGTTTTGTAATTTTGGATTTACTGGAACATGGCCTTTGTTTATGAGGTATTCATAAGCAGCAAAAACGTTAATAATGCCCATTCCGAAAGTGTTGTCTTCGCCGGGTTCTCCAAGATCGGTGCAGCTGTGATAAAGGGCCAGCTTCAGATCTTTACCGCCTAGATAAGGAAAGGCCTCTTTGAGCAACAGTATTGCGCCACTGACGTGGGGTGCAGCCATGGAAGTACCATTAAGTAAGGCATATTCATTACCTGGAACGCAAGACCTAACCTGGACTCCGGGTGCTGAAACTTCAGGCTTGATTTTCAATGATCCCTCACCATCACAATGAGATGGCCCAATACTGGAAAAGGAAGCTATGGGATATGCAGGCGTATTACCATTCAACGCACCAATGGTAAAAGAATTGACTTCATTGACATTGATATTGTGAGGCTGTGTAATGGTCATAGGATCGGGACCGGCATTTCCTGCAGAAAATACTACAGCTACTCCTGCCGCTTCCAAAGCCTGCAGTACTGGCACGTAAATACTGTAGCAGTCCAACGTATCCAGACTTGGATCATACCAAGAGTTATTAATTACATCAGGAATATCATCTGAAGTGTCTTCGTTTCCATCGGGATTTAGTGCCCATTCAAATGCATCAATATTATCAACAGTACCAACGCCACAAAGAATAGCGCCTCCTATCCAAGTCGAATTAAATGCAACACCAATAGTGTCATTCGTTTGCCGGTCAAGTCCCAAAATTGTACCTGTGACGTGTGTACCGTGATTGCTGCAATCGAAGGGGGTATAACTGCCAAAAGTATTGGAAAACTCCCATGCATACCATGAAGCTTCAGGAGATCGATACAAACCATTATATTGATTAGAAATAGCCGGGTGTGTAGGATCAACGCCGGTATCTGCTGT
>JAUMBJ010000029.1:0-21595 GCA_032115755.1 Saprospiraceae bacterium | reverse complement strand
CCCAATATTTTATAATTCCTTTTTAACACCTTTATTTCAAATTATATCCGATTTTATAACCGTATTTTTACTATTATTTTTACTCATAAGCGTGGATATCAAAACAGCAATTATGGCGCTTTTAGTTAATTTTATATTTGACATTAACGGAGAGGAACTAAGTTGGGAGAAAGATGTTATTTTTAAATACAATAGTCCGGAAAATGGAGAAACCTACAGACCCTTCGAGATTGTTACGCCTGTGTCTGTAAAATTAAAGGATAAAGTATATATATTTCCATCAGAAGAAACCCAAAAAGTACTTGTTTCTGTAAAATCATACCGTAAAAATTTAAGTGGAACACTTACACTACCCTGCCCTAAGGGATGGAAAGTGACCCCTGAAAAATGGAATTTTTCCATCGACGAAAAGGGTAATTCCAAAGAATTCGTTTTTAATGTTACCCCTCCAGCCAACCAAGAAGAGTTATATGTTTCTCCTATAGCAACCGTTGACGGAAAAAACTACGATAATGAACTCATAGAAATTAATTATAATCATATTCCATTTCAGGTTGTCCAGAAAAAATCAATTTCGAAATGGTGCAAAATAGGCATTAAAACGATACCAGGGAAAATAGCATTTTATCCTGGAGCTGGAGATCAAACAGCTGAAAACCTAAGACAAATTGGTTACCAGGTTGATATTATAGGTCCGGGAGATTTAAGTGCTGAAAAACTTTCCGGATATCAGGCCCTTGTATTTGGAATTCGAGCTTTTAATGTAGATGAAAATTTAAAATTTTCTAAGAATACGTTGCTAAACTATATGGAACAAGGAGGAAATGTAATTGTACAATATAATACTTCCGGGGGGCTAGTGACTAAAGATATTGGTCCATTTCCATTGACCGTGTCCCGAGAGAGAGTAACAGTTGAGCAGGCACCAATGCAGTTTCTTAATCCAGATCATCAAATATTAAATTTCCCCAATAAGATCACAGATTTGGATTTTGAGGGATGGGTCCAAGAGAGAGGGCTATATTTTGTAAAAGATATAGATTCAAAATATGAAGCTATTTTTTCATGCCACGATCCTGGCGAATCTCCTCTTACAGGAGCTTTGATTACTACAAAATATGGAAAAGGAAATTTTGTTTACACAGGACTAAGCTTTTTCAGGCAATTGCCAGCTGGCGTTTCAGGAGCCTTCAAATTATTTGCAAATATGCTTGCATTAAATCAAAGTGAAAAACCATGACAAACAAAATGAGTAATTTATTTTCAAGATGGAATAAATGGTATTCTTTTGCACTCGTCATTAATATTGCGTATATCTTACTTTTTATGGTTATGACTTATTACTATCAAAAGCATGGGGTGTGAGTATTCTTGATTGGACTGTACTAATAACCACTTTATGCTTTATCATAGGCTATGGCTATTGGAAAACAAGGGGTAACCAGAATATGGAATCCTACCTTAGAGGAGGAGGAGATATTAAATGGTGGGCCGTTGGCCTATCCGTAATGGCTACTCAAGCAAGTGCGATTACTTTTATGTCCACGCCTGGCCAAGCATTTCATGACGGCCTTGGTTTTATTCAATTCTATTTCGGATTGCCACTTGCCATGATAGTAATTGCCATTACATTTATTCCAATTTTCCACAAACTTAAAGTATATACTGCGTATGAGTATTTAGAGCAACGATTTGATTACAAGACCCGTGGACTTACCGCTTTATTATTCCTAATCCAAAGAGGTATGGCAGCAGGTATAACTATTTACGCGCCTGCTATTATTCTATCAACCATTTTGGGTTGGGACTTGCATCTACTTAATATTATGCTTGGAGGTCTAGTGATTATGTATACCGTGGCAGGGGGTACGGATGCTGTTAATGTAACGCAAAAACAGCAGATGTTTGTGATCATGGGGGGCATGTTCTTTACCTTTTATTACATACTGACACTTTTTCCGCAAGGCATTTCTTTTGCGGACGCCATAGAAATCAGTGCTGCAGGCGATAAAATGAAAATCATCGATTATTCCCTAGACCCCACGAGTCGATATACCTTATGGTCAGGGCTTACAGGAGGATTTTTTCTCGCACTGGCATATTTTGGAACCGACCAGAGTCAAGTGCAGCGATACCTCTCCGGTAAGTCTGTCAAAATCAGTACGCTTGGCCTTATGTTTAATGCCATACTAAAGATTCCTATGCAGTTTTTTATCTTGCTGACGGGCCTATTGGTTTTTGTATTTTACCAGTTTAACGCTTCGCCTATTTTTTTTAATCAATCCGTATTAAATAAAATTAATGCAACAGATGCAAAACACGAGATTAGTATCCTACAAGCAAAAAAAGATAGTATAACATTGCAAAAGTCAACCATTCTCAAAGAAATCTATGGCGAAAATGCTGCAACAATAAATTACGATGAAAAGAAAGCTAAGGTACGATTGCTCATGCAAGAAGAAAAAGCGATAGTAAATCACACAAAAGAATATATTGCTCAATCCAAAATGGTTGTGGAAACGAATGACAAAGATTATGTTTTTATTGCTTTTATCCTTAAACATCTGCCACAAGGACTCATAGGCCTATTACTTGCTGTGATCTTTTCTGCGGCCATGTCATCTACAGCGGCTGAACTAAACGCACTTGCTTCCACAACGACGGTTGATTTTTACAAGAGAAAATGGGCAAGAACCAAAGAGGAAGATCACTATGTAAAAGCGACAAAATTTTTTACCCTGATCTGGGGTCTTATAGCCATAGCATTTGCCAGTATAGGAACACTTTTTGAAAATCTTATCCAGTTGGTTAACATTGTAGGTTCCGTATTTTATGGCACTATACTTGGGATTTTTCTAACTGGGTTTTATTCAAAAAACATTAGCGGAAATGCAGTTTTTGTTGGAGCATTAATAGCAGAAACAATTGTTTTGTTAACTTACTTTTTTACGGATACCGGATATTTATGGCTAAATCTAATCGGCTGTATTTGCGTTATCGTATGCAGCCATGTATTGCAACTTATAAAGCCTTTTGAAAAAAAGGCATCTTAACATAAATGCTAGATAGCCGAATACCTTTCGACAAAATCCTTCATCTCCTGCACCATCTTTGAAGATCCCATAGCAATACTGGATGTCTGATGAAGCGTATTGATTGGCATAGTTAGGATATCTTGAAGCTTACAGCTTAGGGCAGAACCTCCAGCTTGTGCAACAATGAAAGCCATTGGGTAACATTCATAAAGCAGCCTAAGCTTTCCTGAAGGAAATTTTCGGGTATTAGGATATAAGAAAATACCGCCCTGAAACATAATACGATGAATATCAGACACCATACTCCCAATATAGCGCAATCGCAAATTCAAGTCAGAACAATGGTCTATATATCTGCGCATTTCAAGGTCAAACTTAAGGTAATATCCCTGGTTGACAGAGTAGTAGTTTCCAGTTGGGGGCATAATAATATTGGGATGTGAAAGGCAAAATTCTCCTATACTTGGATCAAGCGTGAAGCCGTTCACTCCATTCCCAGTGGTGTAAACCAATAGAGTTGAGGTCCCATAAAGTATATACCCTGCAGCTAACATATCCATACCGGGCTGTAGATAATCTATTGAGGTAATGGGTTGATGGATTGGTGATTTACGTTTATAAATACCAAATATGGTCCCAACAGAAACATTAACATCAATATTGGAAGAACCATCCAGCGGATCCATGACCACTAAATATTGCCCCTGCTTAGCGCTTACAGATTCAGGAACGATGACATCTGCGTTTTCCTCTGAGGCTATAGCGCATACCTCTCCACTCATGGAAAGCGTTTCTATAAACACTTCGTTGGCAAAAATATCAAGTTTTTGTACTGTATCTCCAGTCTCATTTATAGCGCCTGAAATACCAAGTATATTAACTAAACCAGCCTTATTCACTTCACGGTTTACAATTTTAGCAGCAATACCAATATCACGAAGTATTCTGCTAAAACTTCCGGAAGATTCAGGATTTGCCTGTTGCTGCTTTAAGATAAATTCATCCAGAGTAATAATGCGCTGCATAAGTGCAAGGTGTATTTTTATTGAATAATATGCTGAATTAAAAATAAATATTACGCATTAGTCTAGTGCAGAGTCCTTTGTAAATTTACTTTTTAAATCTCCACTAATAAAAAACCAAGTCAGGCGGACTCTAAAAAGTTAAAAAAGGCCATATTCAAAATTGTCATATCTTTTTTCACTAGGATAAATCACTTATATAAAATAAGCGTATTACCATGAAAAAGTCTATTTTGGTTTTATTGCCTTTTCATATCTGATCAGCTCTCGTTTTACAACAGGAAACAAGAAAAGTAAGCCTATCATATTGGGAAAAACCATAGCGAGAATCATCGCATCAGAAAAACCCCATACTGCACTCATATTTGCTGATGCTCCAATAATGATAAAGGCAAGGAATAAAAATTTATAAGTCAATTCCATGGCCTTGCTTTTCCCAAAAAGATATAACCAGGCCTGCTGACCATAGTATGACCATGAAATCATGGTAGAAATTGCAAAAAGAAAAATGGCAATTGTCAAAACGGTCGGAAACCAGGAAATGGTACTTTCAAAGGCAAGAGAAGTAAGCGTGGCGCCTTCATAATTCTGTCCTCCAATATTGACAACTGTACTGCCATAAGCAAAGCCTGTATTCATATTAAACAAAACAATCACAAGCGCTGTCATCGTACAAATCACAACGGTATCTATAAATGGCTCAAGTAAGGCTACTAGGCCCTCTGATGCGGCATATTTTGTTTTTACTGCTGAATGCGCTATGGATGCAGAACCCGCACCTGCCTCGTTTGAAAAAGCAGCTCTTCTAAAGCCAATAACAAGTACACCTACAAGTCCTCCAAGTCCAGCTTGTGGATTAAATGCTTCCTCAAAAATCAATCCAAAAGCTGCTCCCAATTCAGAAAAATTAGTACCTATTACTACCAAACATGCACCTACATAAATAATGGCCATGAGTGGTACCAGTTTTTCAGTAACAACCGCAATTCGTTTAATTCCTCCAATGATAGTAATACCAACAAGCACAGCAATAACCAATCCTATGATAAATCCTGATGAACCACCAGTCATGCCAAACAGAGAAGCTATTTGCGATGCTGCCTGGTTGGATTGCGCAGCATTACCACCACCAAATGAACCACCTATGCAAAGTATTGCAAAAACAACAGCCAGTATTTTACCAAGCTTGGTATAGCCCAGATCATCCAAACCTTTAGACAGATAATACATTGGCCCCCCATATACTGTTCCATTTTTATCAATATCCCTATATTGTACACCAAGCGTACATTCCGTGAATTTTAGGGTCATACCCAACAGGCCACTTATTATCATCCAGAAAGTAGCACCAGGACCACCTAAGGATATGGCTATGGTCACCCCTGCTATATTTCCCAATCCAACTGTTCCGGAAACAGCTGTAGCCAAAGCTTGAAAATGACTAACCTCTCCATGATGACTTTCATCTCTTATGGTATCTGATATATCTCCTTCTACTACCTCCAATGTGTTTTCAGGATGAACATCCGCTGCTTCTTTAGATTCTATTTCGTCATATTTACCCTGAACAACCCTCAAGGCTAAACCGAATTTTCGAATATTTGGAAATCCAAAATAAAATGTAAAAAATAGACCTCCAAGACTAAGAATGATCACAATAAGAGGAATCTGCGTATCTCCAAAAGGAATAGCATACAAAACAATACTTTCAATAGCATTTGCCAGAGGCGTAAAAGCCTCATTTATACGATCGTCAAGCCCTTTTTCCATAGATGTCTGGTCAGACTGGCCAAAAATAATTCCATTAAAAAAAAGCAGCAATACTAAAGACAGAAATCTGTGCAAAGACATAACTAATTGTTTTGAATGATCAAAAATGAATTTGTCAAATGTAATATTAATTTTGCAAAGGGAAAAAAATTGCTGAAGTAAAATAATTTATAGCTATTGTGTATAAAACAGTTCCGGGTAATATTTCCTGTAAAGCATGGCCCAAAGTTTACCTAATAGCAGCCCAAGAATAGTTCCACCTATGATGTCCAGTGGATAATGTACGCCTACATAAACTTGGGCAATAGATATGGAACCTGCCCATGCAAACAACCAACCACGTCTCCGGGGAAAAAGCGTACCTATGGTATAGAATAAAAATGTAGCTAAACCAAAATGATTGGTTGCGTGGGAAGATGTAAAACTATACCCATTTCCACAACGGACTCTGGTAATGACATCAAAATCATGCAGGGAATTACATGGGCGAATACGTTGTATAGATTTTTTAACAACATGACTACTTATGTAGTCTGTCGTACCTACCGTAAGTAACGCAAATAAAATAAACCAATATGCTTTCTTTCCAAAATTTATAAAACTGAATGCAATCAAAAAAACATACAATGGTGCCCAAAAGATTTCTTTTCGGAGTAAAGGCAAAATGATATCAAAAAAGGTATTGGACCATCCGGCATTGATCCAATGAAAAACGAAATAATCAAGTTCTAGGAACTCCTTCATATCCAATTATTTTGTTAACACCTAGACGGTGTACATAAGTCTAATGTATAATAATGTATTTATTCAAACCAAAAATAATCAAATATCCAGGCAATTAATTAAAACAAAACGTCTATGTTACAAAACTTATGTTTTACGACCATCATGGGTATCAAAATATAAGTATTATAATAAGGATATCGAAATTTCTATTTAAAAGAAAATGTCCAAAAACTATGGTACTCCCATAGCCGCTTATAATATATTAGATGGATCATGCGCATGATAATAGCAGTTTTAAATACACTAAATTGCATTAAATTATTTCAGCTCAGGATTCTATTTTGCATCGCTCAAATTGCCATTTTTTTATGATTCAAGTACGTAAAGTTTGTGATTCATCTACCATATGAACTAAAATTGCAGTATCGAAGTCGTCGAAAAGTAATGAAAATACCAAAAAAAATAAAAAGTTATAAGGAAGTAATAAATCCACCAGATCAATAATTTTAGCTTTAATCCAGGATATTTTTATAAATTTGATCATCGAAGAGAATAAAACTAAATAATAGACGTTTAAAATCCATACTTCAATTTTAGCAAAAATGATACATTCACTAATTTTCACGACGTTATTTTCCATTAAATTCTTATTACCTGATATTAACCCTGTATCAAAACCTTTCCCTTCCATAGATGTAAAAACCCTTGAAGGAAAAACGGTAAATACTAAAGACTACACTAATTCAGGTAAAATTACAATTGTTAGCTTTTGGGCGACCTGGTGTACGCCGTGTAAAAAAGAACTTGATGTAATAAGTGAATTTTACCCGGAGTGGGTTGAAAAATATAATATTCAGCTTTTGGCGATAACTATTGATGATGCAAGAGGACTTACAAAGGTTCCTGCTTTGGTCAAGTCAAAATCATGGGAATTTACAGTGCTCGCTGATGTGCGTCAGGAATTAATGCAAACTTTAAATTTCCAAACAATACCACAGACTTTCCTACTTGATGAAACAGGTCAGATTGTATACAGTCATAATGGTTATAACCCTGGAGATGAGTTAAAACTGGAAGACGAAATCAGTAAACTGGCCAAAAAATAGGCTTTTAATATAGTTTGACTTTACCCGATAGCCACCACCATAGTATACTTAGCACCATCAAAACAGACAAAGCAAAAGGAAGGGATATTGCCTCTGAAATAAATCCAATAATAACCGGGCCAAACAAAAAACCTCCCATTGCATAAGTATTCATAAGCGCAAGCCCACCACCATGAGGTAGATCAGGCACTTTTGATGCGCTGCTATATAATATTGGTGCACAACATGAAACTCCAAATCCAACCAAAGAAAAACCTATAATACTTGTTATAGTATATGGCAAGAAAATGGCAGTACCAATGCCAATACAAGTAAGAATCGCCCCATAGCGAAGGATTGCATTCTCCCCAAATCTTGGAATTAATCCATCTCCTAAAAACCGGCCTAAGGCCATACAAAGGGAATATCCAGAAAGGCCCCAACCGAAAAAATAAGGGTTTGATTGGACTACTTCTTTCATGTATAGTGCAGTCCAATCTGGCATAGATCCCTCCGTCATATTGACGCATACTGATATAACAATCATAAGTACCATAGTCATGCCGGGGAATTTCCACATCCCTTTAACACTCATTGGCTCTTCCGAAACCACTGCAACAAGAGGAATTTCATCGAGTTTTCGGAAATTCCAAATTGCAAGCAGTAGGCCACCAGTACAAACTGCTGTCATATATATCTGAGGCCCTAATCCATACCCTAGCCCTATGCTGGCTCCCAAAGAGCCTATCATCAATCCAAGACTAAACATACCATGGCTCGTAGACATGATCAATAATCCGGAATACTGTTGATAGGATGTAGCCATAGTATTAATCGAGATGTTAAGGCTAGTAATCCCAATACCAGCAAGGAAAAGCCCTATGGCCAAAAGAAATAGGTTTGAGCTCGCTACAGGAATGAGGTAAAATAAACATATTAAAAACATACTGGCTTTAGTAAATCTACGAATTCCTATTCTCTGCATTCCGGATGCCGCAAAAGGATTGAAAACCATAGCTCCGAGCGGGATACTTAAAAGCAATAGCCCAAGTTGAGCATCATCAAGGTTAAACTTTTCTTTAATTACCGGGATCATTACAGCCCATGAACCAAACAGACCACCCAATAATAAGAATCCAACACCTATAGACCTACAATGTCTATTCTGGAGATAATAAAATACGTGCTTCAATTTCCAAATTTTCAATCAAAATTACAAGAATAATATTAATGAATTATGGCTAATTTTATTTTTTCCATATAAAATATGGAAGTTTGTAATACTATATAATTTATACCTTTAATAAAATTCGAAATAAAAAAAGATTAACTACCTTTAGAATTTTTATGATTTAAAATTAGTAATATGACAAAGAAATTTATCATAATTTTATTTTTAACCATCAGCTTTTTAAACCAAAGTTTATGGGTCCAAGCTCAATCCAGTTTTTCAGATGATTTTGAAGCTTATGCCACCAATGCATTTCTCTGTGTTTCCAACAGCAAATGGAAAACCTGGGACAATAAACCCGGACCAGCCACTGACGTAAAAGTAACAGATGAACAAGCCAAAAGTGGAACTAAGAGCTTAAAGTTTGTTGCTGGAAGTGCAAGTGGAGGTCCCACTGATATTGTGCTTCCATTCGGTGCTAGGTATGCTACAGGCAAATTTACACTCAGTATGGATTTGATGGTCCCCAAGGATAAAAATGCCTATTTTAATATACAAGGATCAGCCACTGTTGGACAGACTTGGTCCCTAAATGGTTTTTTTGACCCCACCGGAGCCCTAAGATTAACGGGAAGCAACAATGCTGCATTATTCTCCGCATCATTCCCAATAGATCAGTGGTTTAACTTTAAATTAGACATCAATCTTTCCGCAAATTCATGGAAAGTTCTCATTGATGATCAATGCCTTGGAACATTCTCCAATAACACTAATGCGGTAGCATCTTTAAATCTCTACCCCATAGACGGATCATCGGTATGGTTTGTCGATAATGTTTCTTATGCGTATAGTTCTTCTGCACCAAGTCTTGCTAATGATATTTCAGTATCTAATTTGACTTGGAAATCTGGCAGATTGACAGATACAGAGGATGTTTTATCCTTTAACCTTAAAAATGGAGGATCTCAAGTAGTAAATTCTGTAGATCTACTCGTCAAAGACAACAATCAAGAAGAAATGATATCACTCACTAATCTTGGATTAAGTTTTGGGCAAACAAAATTGATAACCACGACTAAGACTTTTAAACTTGAAGAAGGTCAGAACGAGCTCATTGTAGAAGTTTTAAATCTTAATGGAAGCGTTGGTGACCAGGAGGAATGCAATAACAAAAGTCAGTTATTTCTTTCTGCCGTTACTCCCGCTCCAGACAAAGCCATTCTGGTAGAGGAAGGAACAGGTACATGGTGTCAATGGTGCCCAAGGGGTGCTGTCTTTATGGATCTGCTTAGTAAGCGTTATCCAAAAAGATTTATTCCTATTGCTGTACACAACAATGACCCAATGATGGTTCAGGCTTATGATGCATTGGTGAGGTCAACACCTGGATTTGCTGGATTTCCTAGTAGTGTCATTGACAGAAAAATAATTGTTGACCCTTCACAAATGGAAAATCCATTTATTGACAGGATTGATACGGAGACTATAGCCAAAATTAAACCTGGTGCAAAGTACAAGGCTTCAGATAATTCTTTAGATATTTCTGCAGAGGTAGAATTCAAGACGAATGTTACTGGGGAATTTTGGGTCAATATGGTATTAACCGAAGATGGCGTCAGAGGTACTGCAACAGGATATAATCAGGCTAATGCCTATGCCAATAATGCAGCAGGACAAATGGGGGGTTACGAAACCCTACCTAATCCAGTACCTGCTTCACAAATGGTTTATGAGCATGTTGCCAGGGCAATATCAGGTATTCAGAAAACTGCCGCCAATACCCTGAATGGCACTTTTACAGAGGGAACAAAACGGATTGTTAATTTCAATATTCCGTTGCCACAAGGTATCAATAAGGATAGTTTACACATCATACCTATATTACTTTCAATTAATGGGTATGAAAACGCTTCCATTGAAACGCTGAAGGAAGCTGAGTAAAACGGATTTTCTGTAAATGCAGAAAATATAATTTTAACGGAAAGTGTGGAAGTTTTTCCTAATCCAACTTCGGATTTATTCTATATAGAATTGGCTCTTAAAGCGCCATCGCAGATTCAGATTGCTGTAAGAGATATTTCTGGAAGACTTATGTTTGAAAGAAATTACGGCAACCTTGAAGGAGAACAGATATTTCCTGTAAACACGATTACTCTTCAAAGTGGCGTTTATTTTGCGGAAATAACAACAGATGAAGGGTCATTGACAAAAAAAATTATTGTAAATAAATAAGATAACTATTTAGATTACGGCATTCCCAACTGGGAATGCCTTTTTATTTTTTAAACGTATGGGTAGAACTATTATAACAGGAACAGGACGCTATATACCTGGCGAAATCATTACAAACAGAGATTTCGCAGCACATGACTTTTATGATGAGCATCATGAAAAAATCCAAAGTCCACCAGATGTTATTGCTGCAAAATTTGAAGAAATCACAGGCATTTCAGAGCGACGTTATGCAGAAAAGGGACTGGACACAAGTGATATGGCATTAATAGCAGCTAAAATTGCCATAGAAGATAGCGGCGTGGATCCTGAAACGCTGGATCAGATTATTTTTGCCCACAATTTTGGCAATGTTATAAAACATACCATCCAAATGGATGCCATTCCTGCTCTGGCCTCACGTCTAAAACAGCAATTAAAAATTCAAAATCCAAATTGTGTAGCCTATGACATCCTATTTGGATGTCCCGGGTGGCTACAAGCCATGATTCAGGCCGACGCCTTTTTTAAGGCCGGTATTGCAAAAAAAGCTTTAATTATTGGTAGTGAAACCTTATCCAGAGTTATTGATCCATATGACCGGGATAGTATGATTTTTTCAGATGGTGCAGGTGCTACCGTGCTAGAATATAAAGAAGATATCCCTGAAAATAGTGATGGTCCGGGAATCCTTGGATGTAGCGTTCAGTCACATTGCATTGACGAAGCTTATTACATTTATTATGGAAAATCAAATTTTCCGGACTCTGACCCTCGAATTAGATATATAAAAATGAAAGGCAGAAAAGTTTATGAATATGCCATAAAACATGTTCCTGCTGCCATGAAACAATGCCTGGATAAAAGTGGTGTTGATATAACAGAGGTTAAAAAAGTATTTATACATCAGGCCAATGAAAAAATGGATGAAGGTATTACTAAATTGCTATACAGATTATATCAGAAAAATGAAATCCCAAAAGATATCATGCCAATGAGCATACACAAACTCGGCAATAGTTCTGTAGCTACAGTACCTACTGTTTTAGACCTGGTAAAACGCGGTGATTTACCACCACATGAACTGCACAAAGGTGACATCGTACTCTTTGCTTCAGTAGGTGCAGGGATGAATATCAATGCTGTCTGTTACCGCTGGTGAAATTTAAAATCGCTTATTTTTTGTATCTTTGCATTTTTATGAATGCAGGGTAATGGCGAAATTTTCCACAAAGGAAATTGTAAATAGAAAAGCGAAATTTGAATATCATTTTTTGCAGGTATTTGAAGCTGGAATTGTGCTTACCGGTACAGAGGTAAAAGCACTAAGGGAAGGTCTTGCCAATCTTACAGACGCATATTGCCTTTTTGATGAAGGGAACAATCTGTTAGTTAAAAATATGCATATTTCTGAGTACGATCACGGTAGTATTTACAATCATGATGCAAGGCGTGATAGAAGACTACTGCTAAAAAAGAGTGAAATAAAAAAATTACTCCGAAAAGTAGAAGAAAAAGGACTAACTATTATTCCTTACAGGTTATTTTTCTCAGATCGAGGATTTGCAAAACTGGAAATAGCACTCGCCCAAGGTAAAAAGGCATATGACAAACGGGACAGTCTAAAGGAAAAAGACCAGAAAAGAGAACTGGACAGGCTCAAAAAGATTAAGCTGTAGATATTTTATAAAAAAATACATAGATAAAGTTTAAAGTGACTTAGGAATGTTAAATTTGAAATATTTAATTTTTCAAATATTTCAAATTCATGCCATCATCAAGAAGAAAGTTTATAACCACTTTAGGGAAAGCTACTGCGGCGACCATCATCATACCCACAGGACTTAAAAGCCAGGAGGCAATATCTCTTGAGCTACTTCAAAGAAAGGAAAAATATACAGCAAACGACCATATTAATCTTGCACTTATTGGAGCGGGAGGAATGGGCTTGGCTGATACAAACACAGCGCTCCAGATTCCTGGCGTAAAGCTTGTAGCTGTTTGTGATCTTTATCAGGAGCGATTGACAGCTGCTAAAAAACTATACGGAGAAGATATTATGGTCACGGATGATTTTCAAAAAATACTGGCCAGACAAGATATTGATGCCGTGATTATTGCTACACCAGATCATTGGCACAAAGATATTTCCGTAGCAGCTATGCAGCAGGGGAAATCTGTTTATTGTGAAAAACCAATGGTGCATAGTGTCCTCGAAGGGCATGAAGTTGTAGAAGCTCAAAAAAAATATAAGGTTGTATTTCAGGTTGGTAGTCAGGGTTTAAGTTCTCTTGGAAATGAAAAAGCTAAAGAACTATTAGCACAAGGTGCTATCGGCAAGCTTAATTATGCTGAAGGCTTTTGGGCTAGAAATTCGCCTGAGGGTGCATGGCAGTATGCTATTCCCAATGATGCCTCAGAAAAAAATGTTAATTGGCAGATGTTTCTGCACAAATATCCATCCATTCCATTTGACTCCAAAAGATTTTTCAGATGGCGGTGCTACAGAGATTATGGCACTGGTGTGTCAGGAGATCTGTTTGTGCATTTGTTTTCGAGTTTGCATTTTATAACCAACTCTTTTGGACCTGAAAAAATTGCTGCTATGGGAGGCATAAGGTACTGGAAAGATGGCCGAGAGGTTCCAGATATCCTCATAGGCATGTTTGACTATCCCGACACAAAGGAGCATTCCGCATTTAACTTGTCGCTTCGCGTCAATTTTGTAGATGGCACTGCAAGTAGCACTTACTTGAGACTTGTTGGCAATGAGGGCAGCATGGATGTCGAATGGGACAAAGTAACATTAAAACGAAATATATCTTTTGACCCTGTGGATGATCCATTGAAAAACACGAAATTGTCCCGTAAAAACCAGGAGCAAGGACGCAAGAAAATACTTCCACCTGGCACCATGGTTTATGAAGTTGAAAAAGATTATCGCGGAGCTCATTACGATCATTTCTATAATTTTTTCACTGCTGTAAGAAACAAGACATCTGTTGTGGAAGATGCCCTCTTTGGTTACAGGGCAGCAGCTCCAGCTTTACTTTGCAATGACAGTTACTATCAAAATAAATTTATCAACTGGGATCCTGTTAATCTAAAACTGAAGTAGCAGTATTGCCAACATTTTAAAATACAAATCAAAATTAAATCAGATGTATAAAATAATTTACATACTCGTATGGTTTCTTGGCAGTTGTTTTACTTTGCTTTATAGCCAACCGCAAAATTCACTTTCACTGGCAGAACGAAGAGATGGTTGGCAGTTATTATTTGATGGTAAAACAATGGAAGGATGGCGATACTTCAAAAATAAAGAAGCTGGATCATGGGGAGTAGAACAAGGTATGTTATACTGTAAAGGAAGTGAAACTGATAAAAGCGACATGCGTGCTGACTTGATTACAAATGAGACCTATACTGATTTTGAACTAAATCTGGAGTGGAAGCTTTCTCCACAAGGCAATAGTGGTATTATGTATCACGTTTCTGAAAAATACAGCGCTTCCTATTTAAGTGGACCAGAATATCAGATCATTGACGACAACAACTTCCCTACCCCTCTTGAGGACTGGCAAAAGACAGCTGCCGATTATGCCATGTACACACCACAAAATGTGCAACTTAAACCTATTGGAGAATTCAATCAATCTCGAATAATAATTAAAGGTCCTCATAGAGAATATTGGTTGAATGGTGTAAAAGTGCTGGAATTTGAAGCCTGGTCAACGGACTGGCAACAGCGTAAAAAAGTAGGTAAATGGAAAGATACGCCTTCATACGGCATGGAAAAATCCGGACATATTTGTCTTCAGGATCACGGGAGTGGCATTTGGTTTAGAAATATTAAAATTCGAAAATTGTAGTATTACGATGCTAAAATTCAGTTATCTACTAAAAGCTTTTTAATAAGTAAAACAATAGAAATATATCCCAGCATGGTACCGGGTTATTTATCTAACTTTTGAATTTATAAAGACACTTTATTCAGACATTCATGTTATAAAATCAAGCGAACGCTTTATCCCTTTTAAACATGATGGTTACTTCAAATCGTTAAAAAATTTCCTCCAGATAGGATATATAAAGATTCTACAAGCTTTGCCAGCCTATCCATTACTCTTTAAAAAATAAATTGGTCACACATTTACCAAAACTAATCAATAAATTATTTATTGCCTTTGAGGTATAAAAACTTCATAACTAACAGCAGGGTAAGTTCCATTAGACGTGCTTGAAAATTAATACACAATTTTTTTTTAAAAAAAATTATTGTCCTTACAACCTCGATTATGAATTTTGCGTCCTATATTATGAAAGGATCGCTTTTATGAGTGAGGAACAACTTCAGATATTACTTCCTGATTTAATTAAGATGAACCGTAGGTCACAGGAAGCCTTATACCATGGCATATCACCATCATTGCTTGGTATGTGCTGTAGATATATACAGGATATATACCTTGCGGAAGAAGTCATGTTAAACTCCTTGCTTCAGATTTATACACAGATTGCTCAATATAGAAATGAAGGTTCTTTAAAAGGCTGGATGAAAAGGATTTGCTTGAACCAGTGCATTTCACAGCTTAGAAAGAAAGAAAAATTGGACATGACTTCGATAGCGTTCGATTTGACACAGGATTACGCTGAAATAATGGATGAAAATACATCTCCATATGATATGGAGGTTCTAGAACAAGCAATTAATAGCTTGCCATTGGGATGCAAAATAATTTTTTCACTTTATGCCATCGAAGGCTATAGTGTCGCTGAAATATCCTCGCTTATGGATTGCAGCCATGGAAATGTAAAATCTCAGCTATCTTATGCCAGAAAAAGGTTGAGTGCTTACCTGATACAACATCATCCGGATTATAAACCAAAAAAAAATCATTTAAACTACTAATTAAATCAATATGTCTTCAAATTTTTTAGATCAGCTTTACAGAAGAACTTTTGAAAACTGGAGGGTCATTCCTACAAGTACCTCATGGAGTGATATGGAACGATTGCTCAACCAGCATACTAACCATAAAAAACCTATAAAACGGTTTTGGCTACTAACATTTACATTGCTTATACTCAGCAGCACCATATTGTTGTATGAAATATATACAAGAGAAAACAAATCCTTAAGACCAACAGAAGTAAAGATGCCGGCAAATAAAACTAATTTTTCACCAAAGAATAATGGTCTTTATGCCAAATCAAATCCCCTCAACGAATCAAATATAATAAAACAAACATCAGGACAAATCACTAATCAAGTTGCTCAGTCGATACTTACTAATAATATGATTATTCCAATGGCACAGAAAATGGAGCTTGATACAGGAATTGTTAAAATTCTTCAGGCTGAAAGTCAAAACTTGACCACATATGACATAGATTTGGCGTATTCTGCATCCTTAGAGCCTACTACAATTACATTACATCCAGAATTTCGATCTAAAAAACTGGATATAAATATCAAAGAAGAAATGCTGCTTGCTGACATCCCGGAAGCAATATACGAAGCAAATAATTTTCAAGAGGCAGCCAATCTGCCTTCCAAGGTTATGAGGTCACTTCAGGAAAAAGCCTCTCAGCTTTA
Organism: Saprospiraceae bacterium; assembly: GCA_032115755.1. Classification (GTDB taxonomy): domain Bacteria; phylum Bacteroidota; class Bacteroidia; order Chitinophagales; family Saprospiraceae; genus OLB9. The sequence continues at coordinate 4,976 of JAUMBJ010000029.1, read as the reverse complement.
CATGGCAGCCAGTGAACGAAATATCATTCATCAATAAACATCTAAATCCAATATTATGACCATGCGAATTATTTTAATGCTCAGCTTTTTTATTCAGATGTCCATATCTGCACAAGTTAACCCTCCAACACCACCGGCTCCCCCTTCACCACCGGTTCCCCCTTCCATTGAAAAAGATGGAGACAAAACAATGTCAGAAAAAGAACTTGATTTAATTGTTGCGAAGATAAAGCAGATTATCAATGAACAAAATACTGCATTAAACAATCAGATAACTCAAATCGAAAAGCTACTTGAAAACAGGAATATAAACGCTTCAGAAGCTCAGCAAAAAATATTAAAAACCCGTAAAGCGGTTACTGACTCCATTAATGTTTACCTACAACCACTCGAACGGGAAATGGAAATATTAATTGAACAAAAAGCTGAAAAACTTGCTGAAAGATTAGCAAATGAAGTCGAAGTGATCGTTTACAAATCCATTGAAAACCCATCGAATGCTGACGAATTGAAAGAAATACTCAAATCCTCAGATGATATAAAAGTATCTACCAAAACCATAATTATAAGAGGAGACAGTACTACAATAATAGAGCGGGAAAAATCATCTGAGGAACAATATAAAGACATCAAAATCAATGTGAATATTGAAAAAAATAATACTACAGAAAATGATAGCATGCCAAAAAGAAAAAATTATCGTGGTGAAAAAAGGCTTACAAGCCAGCTTATTTTTGCAAGTGGTATCAATACCTTGGTAGATGAAGATGGATTGGAATATCTTGAAGAATCACCATTCAGATTACGTAATTCAAGATTTTATGAGATCGGAATCACCAACAAAGTAAGATTGATAAAAACATCAAGCTTATTGCAAATGAAATTTGGGCTTTCTTTTAATATTCATAATGTTCGACCAGAAAGAAATTTATATTTCAATACTGAAAATATAGAACCTAACCAAGCGCCAATATTGTCAAGAGACCTTCGAGACTATGAAAAAGATGCATATTTCCGAACTGGGCAGCTAGTTGCACCTCTTTATCTCGAATTTGATTTTAGCCCAACCAAAAGAAATGCTGAAGGCGTCAAAATCTTAAAATCTCAAAAATCATTTAGGTTAGGCATCGGCGGATATGCAGGTTTTCAGTTTGACAGTCGCCAAATCATAAACTACAGTGTTGACAAAACGGACTATAGGGAAATCCAGTTTGGTGGTTTTGACACAGACCGAATTGTATATGGACTTGGGACATATATAGGATTTAGGGATGTAAGCGTCTATGCTAAATATGATATCAATAACCTATTTAAAGGCCGAAGAATTGAAGACGATGAAGCATTGCATAATGTTTCTCTTGGCTTGAGATTTGACCTGCACTAATAAAATTATGTACCAAAGCTAACAGTAAAAAATTACCACAGCTTCAGAAACATCAAAGAAAAAATTTACAAAAAGGAGGAGCATTGACTGGCAATATCCTCCTTTTTTTTTTGAAAGTTCATCAATTGTATTTTTTTTGAAGCCCCATATAAATGCTTAAAAAATATAGACAATTCAGGTATCATTTCTTTTCTGTACGTCGAGTAAAGACAAATTTTACATTATCGAGATAAAACTGATCAAGCCACCAATTTATGTAAGTATTCGGGATCGTCATATTAAAATCCTCATTATCCATATTTGAATTTATATCCAGATTATATGTAGTATCGAGGAGGTCGGAAATATAATTTGAGGTTGATTGAATTAGGTTTATTTGTCCGACGTACCCATGTCCAGGTACAACCCATTTTATTGGCCATTTTAACATTTCCGTCAAAATCTCTATCCATGATTCTGGATTTCCGTCTGGAAGATAAGGATGAAAATCTCCCGTGACTAAATCTGCAGCAAAAAGAATCCCTTCTTCTGGTAGATAAACAACGACGTCGCTAGGCGTATGGCCTTCTCCCATATCTATTATTTCCAATTTTCTGCTTTCTCCAATAATCATTTTGGTTTCAAAAATTAAATTAGGTGTCCGGGTCAAAATTTCGTCTTTACTCCTTTGCAATGTACAAAAATACGGTTGCATCATTTTAAGCACCAAAAAACTTCTATCCAATGTATCCCCCTTGAAGCCTGACTTCATTGCAGAAAATCTGGCACATAAGTCAGGCGCATAATTACTTTCTGCTGCAATAGCCTTAGGCTCTTCTGATGCGATTAATTCTGCAGTTTTTCTTGTGGATACTATATCAACATTTTGATTAAAAACCTGATTTCCCCTGACATGGTCATTGTGATAGTGTGTATTAATGACATACTTGACCGGTGGCAAACTATTATACTCTATCCATTGCAGTAATTCCACAGCGGCTTTTGGAGACATGAAAGGGTCAATTACAACAGTATAATTACCCATATTAATGACTCCGCTATTACAAATGCCTTCCCCCCCGAATTCATGAATACAAGCAAAAACGCCACTCGCTAACTGTACAACCTTAAAATGTGAGGTCGTATCTATAATATCCTGGGCGATGCATTTCGCATTTAGGATGATACACAAAAATAAAATTTTGACATATAGAAGTGGTCTCAACAACATAAAATTGATTTGAACTTTTAATAATTACAATTGTAATTTTAATATTCAATATCAAACCAAAATATCTAATTGTAATAATCGCTAAACCCTAAGAAATAGTGCATAACTATAAATCTAGCAATCAAATTACTCCCAACTGACTAAACACTAAACGTTATAATTTATTGAGGTTGGAACACGCGAATATAATCTACAATCATACTTTGAGGAAATGGTGTAGAATTATCCGGACTGCCGGGAAGATTCCCACCAACAGCTACGTTGAGTATAAAAAAGAAATTCTTATTAAATGGGTACGGAATATTTCCTAATGTAGCCGGAGTTATAGTGTGATACAATTGATCATCTATATACATTTCTATAAGATTCTCTTTCCAGATCATAGAAAATACGTGAAATTCATCAAAGAAGGATTTTCCATTTTCCAAAAAGAAATATTTTGATCTTAATTGACGTTGATCTGGACTTGGCCCAAAATGAACTGTACTTAGAACCCTATTTGGCTGGTCACCTGTTAATTCCATGATATCAATTTCTCCACATGCAGGCCATCCAACAGAAGTAATATTGGTACCAAGCATCCAAATAGCAGGCCATAAACCCTGGCCTTTGGGTAATGCAGCACGAACATCTACTCTTCCAAACTTAAATGACTTTTTACCTTGTGTTTTTAATCGAGATGAGGTAAAATTGTTATTTCCAAATTTCTGTGCTTTAGCCGTTATTACTAAATGTCCATTGACTAAAGTTGTATTGTCATCTCTGTAATATTGAAGTTCATTATTCCCCCAACCCCCATTACCAGTTCCTGTTTCAAATACCCAATTTTTATCATTTATGGCAGTTGAATCAAATTCATCTGCCCATACAAGCTTATATCCGGAATAGGAAAGTGGCGTTTTGTATCCCGAAGCAGGTATCTGTAATCCCACAGTATTATCATCATCATCCAATATAGAGACAATTTGCTTTTGCTCATTCAACTGCATATTTACCGGATTATAATATTGAATGGTAAAAGACTCCTTTCCTTCGCGAACGCCATCACCTACAATTAAAAATTGAAGAACAACCGAAGTTTCGCCAGGTCTAAAGACCATTTTACTATCTGAAAGCAACTTGTAATCTGCGTCGTTGGCAGCAGATCCCGACAATACGGAAAATCTAACAATGGCATTGGTTTTATTTTCACCAACCAATGAAACCTTTACGTCCAACGTATCATCTATATCTTGCTCGCCTATTTCAATGTTGTCAAATTGTAGTGTGGGTAAGTTTTGATACACTGGCGATCCATCAGGATCTTCAATACATCCTGATAAGAAAATTATAAAAACAAATAATGTAGGTATTATAAGTCTATATCTTTTAATCATCCTTTTTTATATTTAATTGAATATAATTTATATTAGGGCACTGCTGTAAACGTAAGCTCGAACCAACCTTCCGCGGCTGGCTCACCAGCAGGATTACGCAATTTTGCTCTTACAACAAGTTCTTTTTCGGTAAGTTTCACAATATCTAGGATGTTGTCGGAATCCCAAACACCCATAAACTGATCATTTTGTAGTATAATCTGATCTCTGCCGCCAGCACCTGTACTTTCGGAATATATAAAATCGCTTTTCCCAAAGCTTACACTTTGTACTTTATAACCATCCCATGGATTTACGGAACCTCCCTGGTTTCTATTTTCAAAAACCTGGTTATCGAAAGTAAAACAAAAACGATCATCATATTGCGCATTTTGTAAACCTCCTGCTGGTGAGGTATACCAAGAATAATCATTATATGCTGGCCCTACTTTCACCGCACCTGCTCCTTGAATTAAAGTCCAGCATTTGCCATCTGGCAAACAATTTCCTGTAAGTAAAGCCAATTCTTCGCTACAACTTAACGGAGCGTCCTGCAGAATTGAAATTTTCTTTGTTGTAGCTGCTGAACCCGTTTTATTGGAACTAGAAGCATATAATGTTATATAATACTCACCTGCTTTGGGATAAAGAATGGTATCCTTAAATTTTTTGGAATTTTTTGGCGTTGCACCTGGAAGTTCCCACAATAACTGAAATGCATCACTGGAGATTGCCGTAATTTCTATTTTATTGGGATTGTCCTCCAAGGCAACGATAGTAAAATCAGGTGGCTGTGGAACTCCTGAAATATTATATTCGTCTATTCTTTCTGGGTCACAACTAACTATAGTTATCAACGATATAAGAGCAATAAAAACTGAAAAATTATTTTTGTACATATGCAAAGATTCAATTGAGTTAATAACCAGGATTTTGGGTAACGGCTCCTCGTGAAGCCTGAATTTGAGATTGCGGTATTGGAAAAACATCGTGAATACCAGATTTAAATCCCAATGGGCCTAATTTG
>JAUMBJ010000028.1:0-7799 GCA_032115755.1 Saprospiraceae bacterium | reverse complement strand
GCAATTGATAAAATTCTATCCACCGAAATCGTCAAAGGCAATATTTTCCTGAGGCACACCTAAATCATCTAGTGCCTTGATTACAGATTGATTCATCATTGGAGGTCCACAGAAGTAATATTCAACTTCTTCAGGTTCAGCGTGGTTTGCCAGATATTCTTTAACACATACTGGCATAATAAATCCTTTAAAGCCGTCCCCTGGAGCATCAATATTTTCCTTTACCTGCCAGTTGTCTTCAGGTAGCGGATTGTCAAGTGCTACATAAAATCTAAAATTTGGAAATTTCTTTTCTATTTCTCTAAATTCTTCGATATAGAATAATTCCCGTTTGGTTCTACCGCCATACCAAAATGATACTTTACGGTCCGTGGTTTTTAGCGTGTGAAAGAGATGGAATAAATGAGATCTCAATGGGGCCATACCTGCACCACCTCCAATATAGACCATTTCCTTTTTAGTCGGTTTGATAAAAAACTCACCGTATGGTCCACTTATAGTACACTTATCTCCTGGTTTAAGGTTAAATACGTAAGAGCTACATACACCTGGATTGACTTTCAACCAATCATTTGAAGCTCTATCCCAAGGTGGAGTAGCAATTCTAATATTAAGTTTAATAATATTTCCTTCAGCCGGGTGATTAGCCATCGAATAAGCCCTAAATTGAGGTTCTTCATTGACCATTTTTAGATTCCAGAGCTTAAAATTATCCCATTCTGACTGAAATTTTTTCGGATCATCGTGATATGATGGATGTGCGGTGATATCCATATTCTTGAAATCTACGGAGATAGAGGGAACATCTATTTGAATATATCCGCCTGATTCGAAATCCATTGTTTCACCTTCTGGAAGTTTGACGACAAATTCTTTGATGAAGGAGGCAACATTGTAATTTGAAACTACTTCGCATTCCCATTTTTTAATACCGAAAATTTCATCAGGTATACCAATATTCATGTCTTGTCGTACTTTTACCTGACATGCAAGGCGCATCCCTTCCGCAGCTTCCTTTCTGGTGAGGTGGTTCATTTCAGTAGGTAAAACATCACCTCCACCTTGATATACATGGCACTCGCACATCGCACAAGTGCCACCACCACCGCAAGCAGAGGGAAGAAAAATGTTTCTATCTGCCAGTGTAGATAATAGTGAAGATCCTGGTTTGGCTAAAATGGGGTTTTCTTCGTCGCCGTTTACAATGATTTTTACATCACCTTGCGGAACCAGTTTTTTTCTGGCAATAATCAACATATAGGACAAACCTAGAATAACGGCCGTAAAAACCAATACAGCCATAATGATGGAAGTCCAAGATATCATTAAAATTAAATTCATTTTATTCGATTTTAAACTTTACTTAAATGCTGCAGGGTCAATTCCCATAAGTCCCATAAATGCCATGCCCATAATGCCAGTAAGCAAAAATGCCATTCCTAACCCTCTAAGTGGGGCAGGGATTTGGGAATAGGTCATTTTTTCCCTAATCCCAGCTATAGCTACAATAGCCAGCGCCCAACCAACACCGCCACCTAGGCCGTAGGATACAGACTGTAGAAAATTATACTCCTTAGTAATCATAAATAATGATCCACCAAGAATAGCACAATTTACGGTAATAAGCGGAAGAAAAATCCCTAGAGAATTATATAAAGATGGAGAAAATTTTTCAACGACCATTTCGACGAGTTGAACTAAAGCAGCAATGGTAGAAATGAAGATAATAAACCTTAAGAAGGTCAAGTCCATTTTAAAAAAGCCAGCTTCACCTAGCAAATAGTAATCAATTAACCAATTCATAGGTATAGTGAGTCCCAGTACAAATACGACAGCGACACCAAGTCCCAGTGCAGTTTTAACACTTTTTGAAACAGCCAGAAATGAGCACATACCTAGGAAATAGGAAAGAGCCATATTTTCTATGAAGGCAGATTTTACGAATATATTGATCAAGTCACCCATGGGTATATTGTTTGAATTTACGAAATATCAATTAATTTTCTATTGGTTGCTCTGTGCACCCAGATGAGGATGGCAATAATAAACATTGCAGCAGGGGAAAGAATAATAAGGTTATTTGCAGTATACCATCCCAACCAGGAGATTTCAGTAGTATTAAGCACGTACTCAGCTGTAGGGCCTATGATTTTAAATCCGAGGAATGAGCCTTTTCCGAATACTTCTCTGATGGAAGCTACCATAACCAAAATAATAGAGTAACCAACACCGTTACCAATACCATCGAGAAAAGATTTCCATGGTCTATTAGCCATAGCATATGCTTCTAAGCGCCCCATTACTATACAATTTGTGATAATGAGACCAATGAATACGGAAAGTTCTTTCCAAATACTGTAATTGAATGCCTTTAAAGCTAATTCTACTATCGTCACCAAAAAAGCTATGATAACCAGCTGGACAATCATTCGTACTTGTTTTGGAATATAGGAACGAAGCAGGGATGTAAATAAATTTGAGAGTCCGGTTACAAAGATTACGGCCAATCCCATTACAATAGCTTTATCTACAAGTGTTGTTACCGCTAATGCGGAGCATACACCCAAAACTTGTACGGTAATCGGATTATTGTCGTTAATAGGATCTGAAAGAAGCTTTCTTTCTTCTTTTCCAAAAGAGAAAAGAGTTTCTTTTTTTGTGATTTCTTGTACCTCTGCCATCTTATTTTGTATTTAAAGTGTCGTTACTTTTAGATTTACTTTTATTGATATATGCTTCATAGTATTTTATACCTCTTCCAAGCATTTCGTTGACACCATTTCCGGTTATTGTAGCTCCTGAAATGGCATCTACCTGATGTTCAGGAATCTTTACACCGCCTTTAACAGCAGAAACTGACACAAATTTTCCATTTTCATCATAAAGTTTTTTGCCAGTATATTGGCCGTACCAGGATTTATTGTCTTTAATTTCTGCTCCAAGGCCCGGGGTTTCTCCTTTATGATCAAACGCCTGACCTGAGATTGTATTCCAGTCCTCACTCAAGGTAATATATCCCCATATTTCATCCCAAAGTCCTTTGCCTCGTACATAAATAATATTATATTTTTTTTGATCTTTGGCATCGGTAAAAACGTAAAGTGGGAGTAGTTTCTCAGCCTCAGCCTTCTTAGATTCAGCTGCTAGATCAATATCTTCAGCCTTTTTCGCGGTACCTCCCGTAGCCTCAAGGATTTGAGCTTCAGAAAGTACTTCGCCTTTGGTATTGATTACTCTTTGCTCTATTTGTTTACTGAAAATTTCACCCACTTCATTCTCGTTTAAGGTGTTTATGTCCTTTCCCAACTGACCAGAAACTGCTGAGAGAATACCTTTTTTATTGTAGACTGATTCATTGAGCGTGTGAATATCTTTCAGGCCAGAAACCATTAGGGCGAGCACGAAGGCCACCACTACGGTCATGACGATAGTAAATCGTATTATGTAATTAGTATTATGCACGGCTTAATCTTTTTTTGATGTTTGATTCTATAACGAAATAATCTATTGTTGGAGCAAACGTATTTATGAGTAGGATAGCGAGCATCCAACCTTCCGGGTAAGCGGGGTTCATCACCCTGATGATTAATCCGATGGCGCCTATCAGTATACCATAAATCCATTTACCCGAATTGGTAGTAGAGGCAGTAACCGGATCAGTCGCCATAAATGCCATAGCGAAAAGGAAAGATCCCATAAGAAGATGCTGCGTCCATGTAACATGCATAAATGGAGTTGATCCAATGGCATTGAGCATAAGTGTTGTAGCTATCAAACCTACAACCATTCCAGCCATAATACGCCAACTTGCAACTTTAGTAACTACTAAAAACAAAGCACCAAGGATGATGAAAATCTTTCCTGTTTCTCCTATTGATCCAGGAATTGTTCCCCATAAGAGTTGACTTTCGCTGAATATAGAGGTTACTCTTTCCCAACCTCCTTCATAAGCAAGTGCCAGGGGAGTTGCTCCACTAAACCCGTCCACAACGGTTTGAGCAGGGTTGAATGTTGCCCAGCCTAAAGATTCAAATATTGGATTGAAAAACCCGGTATGCCACCAGCCATAATCTGCAGCAGCGCCGCCCACAATTTTATCATATCCTGCTATCCAGCACTGATCACCTGAAATAGTGAGCGGGTATGCAAAAAACACAAAAACTCTTGAAAGTAGAGCGATATTCCAGATATTCATACCCGTTCCACCAAAAGCTTCTTTTCCTAAAATAACTGCAAATATTATGGATAATGAAAGTATCCACAATGGTATATCAGGGGGCATAATTAGAGGAATAAGTGCACCAGTGACAAGAAATCCCTCTTCTACTGCATGTCCTTTTTTTGCGGCATAGTAAAATTCAATGCCCAAACCTACAACATGTGTAACAATAAAAATGGGCAACAATTGTATTAGACCAAAAACCAGTTTTAAATGAAAACCATCAAATAATCCAGTATACTGCCCCGCAGCCAAAAAATGCTGGTGACCAATATTATATGTGCCAAGGACATAACACAGTTGCATAGCAATAACAACATGTACCATCAGTCTTTTTAGGTCCATACCATCTCTGATATGTACGCCATCTTTTGTTACGGAATTTGGCGTAAAAGCAAACGTAAAGAAAGCATCAAAGGCAGTATGCAAGAATGGGCTTTTCTTCTTGTCAGGTTCGATTTTTTTAATAAAATTTAATAAGCTCATTATTTGAAATGATTTGCTGTTTTTATAATTTTTTAAGACTGTTCATTCATTAGTTCCAAACCTTCTCTTAGGATTTGCTGCATAGGTGTTTTTGAAACACAAACAAATTCGCAAAGTGCAACATCTTCCTCTGTAAGTTCCGTGACCCCCAAACCTTCCATTTTTTCAATATCCTTATTAAGTATTGATTTCATGAGGTGCATAGGGTATATGTCCATTGGAAGCACTTCTTCATAAAGACCGGAAAGAACAAAGGCTCTTTTTTCTCCATGTGTATTTGTTTCTGCCTCAAATTTATGATCTGGATACAGAAAATTTGGAAATGTATTTGAGACACTAGGTCTGGGTGAAATAGGTAAAAGCCATCCAAATAGCTCATATTCGTTTCCTTCACGAACAACAGTTATCTGATCATCATTAAAATTGATGAATTCCTCCATTGTCTTTAATTTTCCGCTTAGTACATCTCCTGATATTATTCTTATATTATCATTAGAAAATGTCTGTTGACGAAGTACATCATCTATAGAGGCTCCAAGATATGTAGATACATATTTTGGATTGCTAATTTCAGCTCCAGTAACAGCGATTATTCTCGATGCATCATAAACGCCATCTAAAAACATTTTTCCGATGGTAACCACATCCTGAACCTGGACGGTCCAAACTACAGTGCCTTGCTTTATTGGTGCAGTATGATGAATCTGAACGCCCACATTTCCGCATGGATGCTTTCCTGCAAAATATGTTTTAACGACGTTTTGGGCTTCTGCAAAAGCCTTATGTGGCGCCTGTTTTTTTCTGGCATCAAGTCCTAGAAATACTTTGCCATCTGTTAATTTTGACAGCACATCTATCCCTTTCTGAAAGGCAAGCTGCTGACCCTCAATCACAACATTTAAATCTGGTGCCAAAGGCGCAGTATCAAAAGTGGAAATAAAAATATTAGCTGGAATAACACTTGGTTCTGGAACACGGTCAAAGGGTCTTTGATTGATGTGTGGCAGTAATCCATTTTCAGCCATAAAATTTATCAGATCCTCACGACTCGTTTTGTCTGAATCGGGCGCTTTTACAGTTTTATATTCTATTTTCTTGTCCGCCAATATCTGGATGGAAGCTATAGCCCTTTTTTCTCCTCTTTCGATCGCAGTAATCTCTCCACTTACAGGTGAAACATATTTAATTTCAGGTCTTTTTTTGTCATAGAATATGATATCTCCTGCTTTGACGTTTTGCCCAACCTCCACTTCAACTTTAGGAATAGGGGAAATACCATGAAAATTGGACGGTAGTAAAGCAAATCTGTTTACTGTTATTTTTTCTACAGATCCTGTTGCTTCTCCTTCCAATAATATATTGTGTCCCTTGTTTAAGGATACAAACTTATGATCTCCAACATAAGATGGTTTTTTAGAAGTCCAGAAATCACTGATGCCTGGAATGATGCTAAAGTTTTCCTTTATTGTATCAATTCCATTTTTGGCTGCCTCAACTTTCATTAGGTTGTTTGCCAAAGATAAAACTGCCCATAGCAATAATACGAGCGTTATCGTAATGATAGCTACCATCAATGTGTTGGAATTTTCAGTGGTTGATTGTGCAGCTAATGGATAGTTCATTAGCAATATAGCTGCCATCAAACTAATTTTTGAATGTTGTGCGCTCAACTTTCGGTAATTTAAGAGTTAAAAAAATTCGCCGCAAATATAGGAAATAGTGTAATCTGTTACCATTATTAAAAAATATTTCAAAAGCAATAATCTCTATTTAGAATATTTCTAAATAATACATAGATTTAACTTATTTTATATATTTTTTTTGATGCTTAGGTGTACATAAGCAGTTATCCATTAATGGACAAATTACTATGACAAATTATTAAGTAACATTTTTATTTTTATAACAAATGAATTATTGTAAACACACAAAAAACATTTAAATCATTTTTTACATTGCTTAACCAGTTTTAGTATTCATAAACAAACATTCGAGAAATTTTTAACCGTAACTACGCTTTCAAAATAGCAGAAATCAAATTCATTCAAAATTCTTTAATATTTTTAAATTTGTGCTTTATAAAAAGTATTATAATGGTTGAGATTTTTGATATGTTAAAAGGTTTTCTTGATTTTTTCCTCCATCTAGATGAACACTTATTTACGATGATAAAAGAGTATGGAATATGGATTTATGTGATACTTTTTTTAATCATTTTTATAGAAACTGGTTTAGTGGTTATGCCATTTTTGCCTGGAGATTCATTGCTTTTTGCTGCTGGAACATTTTGTGCAGGGGTGGTAAAAACTAATGGAGATTCTGCCCAGCTTAATCTCTTGCTGGTATTGGGATTATTATTTTCAGCGGCTGTTTTAGGTGATAGTTTAAATTATTGGTCTGGCAAAAATATTGGTTTGAGGGTACTCAAATGGAAAATAAAGGATACACCTCTAGTTAATCCTAAACACGTTGAAAAAACTCAGCAGTTTTTTGAAAAGCATGGTTCTAAGACCATTATTATTGCACGTTTTGTTCCCATAGTGCGAACCTTTGCTCCATTTGTAGCAGGGGTTGGCAATATGCTGTATTCGAGATTTATCAAATTTAATGTAGTTGGAGCTTTCTTGTGGATTTTTAGTCTTACCCTTTCCTGTTATTTTTTTGGGAATCTTCCGTGGGTAAGAAACAATTTTGAGACTGTTATTTTCAGTATTATCTAAACAGAAATGCAATTTACTTCTGCTAAATGTATTTATACCTTCTGCAATGATAGCACATTTTAATGCACTATCATGATTAAATGGTGTTCCTAAATATAATGTTGATGATTGTGATTCATATGTTCCTCTTATAATAACTGATGCCGATGTTTGATATACATCTAATGCACTTCTAGGATTAGTAGTTCCTATACCAACATTTCCATTATTTATAATTCTCATTGTTTCAGTAGTTCCATTTGTTTGAAAAGAAATAGCATTTCCCGATATTGTGGGACCAATGCCCGTTTGGTTCCAAAATGATGCTGTTGATGTTGTTCCTGGATTGGTTGATGTTCCAGTTATTAATAATGCTCCTGAATGTTAATTATTTT